>JAFDGZ010000014.1 GCA_019309045.1 Deltaproteobacteria bacterium
GCTATACTCGCACGGATGCGGACACACCCGACCCAATACCCCGGGCAGCGGCAAACGCTCCATGATCAACTGCACCGCCTCCACATACTTGCCCTGGCCTATCAACTGCACATATCCCTGCACATTCACCCCCGCAGGACAACTCACTACACACGGCGCCCGATCCTTCTTGTCTATACAAAAGGTAGAGGGAATGGCCTGAGGATAGTGGCGATAGATAGCCTTTCTGCAATTCAGTCCTTGATTGAAATCTGCCGCCACATCCACAGGGCAGACAGCGGCGCATTCTCCGCAGCCGGTACAGCGATCCTCATCCACATAGCGAGGCTGCTTAACCACTTCCACCTTGAAGTTACCCGGCTCACCGCTTATGGATTGCACGGTTGTGCGGCTGAGGATCTTGATGTTGGGGTGGGTTGCCACTTCCAACAGCTTGGGAGATATCATGCAGGTGGAACAATCGTTGGTGGGAAAGGTCTTGTCGAGTTTTGCCATGTTGCCGCCAATGCTGCTGTCTTGTTCTAACAGGTAGACTAGAAAACCCGCATTGGCAATGTCTAGAGAGGCCTGCATACCAGCAATGCCACCGCCAACCACCATGGCAGCCCCGATTGGCTTGCTGCTTACAGTTTTTTCTTTGTTATTGGCGGAATAATCTTCTGTTTTTTCCATCTGTTCTGCCGCTATCTGTTCCAGGTTACAGGAGTTTAGCTCTGGCGAGTAGGGGTTGCGGGTCCACCATGTGCCTTGCGAGCCAGAATCCGACCTCACGCAGTCCCATTGCCAGCCCCATGAGTTCAGTAAAGTAGAATATTGGCAGGTAGTAGGAAGCTCCGAACAGCCGTCCTATGTGTTCCTGGTACATATCCAGGTTGGCCTGGCACATCTGACAGGAGACCACGATGCAATTGGCGCCGGCGCGGAGCGCCCGCTGATAAAGTCGGTGAACTAGCTGAAACACAATATCGGGTCGAGCTACTGCATGGCTCGCTCCGCAGCAGTCAGTCTTGTGAGGCCAGTCTATAACCCTGGCCCCTAGAGTTGTGAGCAAGACATCCATGTTTTGTGGATTTTCGGGCTGCGCTGCGTCAGTGACTTTGGGTGGACGATTGGCTACACAGCCGTAATAGCATACGGGTTCCAGGCCAATGAGGGGAGCTGTCACTCGGGCGCGGATCTCTGGCAGCATCCAAGGCTGCGCGAAAAAGTCCAGCAGATCCCACACTTTGATTTTTCCTGTAAAGCTGAAGTCACTTCGCGGCATTTTCCCTTGGAGGAAAGCCTTTTCGGCCGTTTTCAAGCGGTTGAAACAGAGAGCGCAAGGAACTACCAGATCCAAGCCCGCCTGTTCCGCAATGACAAGATTGCGCCCTGGCAGAATGAGAGCTGCAACATCGTCGATGCTATGGGCTGCGGTAGCGCCGCAACAGTTCCAATCCTCCAGTTCCTGCAGGTGGATTTCCAGCTTTGCAGCCACACTTTCCAGAGACTCCCGGTAGTCTCTTGCTGTGCCTTCAAGAGAACAGCCCGGGTAGTAACTGACTTTCATCGGCAATTTCCTCACTGGCCGCTATTTCAAGAGGGATTCGATCTCCTGTCTGGCTGCCACCGAGTGTGGCCGCAGTGGGAGGCGGCCTTTTCTAAGGAGCTTGAGAGCAAGATTGGTATCGCGCCACCAGGAACCGTCTGCCAATTTCGACCACCACTGGCCGCTTACCAGTAGATAGCGAAACAGTATGCCGGCCTCGAACACCCGGCCATGCCTGGCAATCTCATCCATGAAAACCCTGTGAAAACGATAGGTGAGTGAGTCGCGCAAGACCACCTTCTCTTTGAGGGCGCGCTGCTTCAAATAATCCATTAGACCGGCGATATCTATCTCGTTAGGACACCTGGTGGTGCACGTTTCACATGCTGCACAGATCCAGATGGTGCTGCTGCCCAGAGCCAAATCTTTCAAGCCGAGGTGGATGAAACGGATAATTTGATCCGGTGGATAGTCCATGGCAAAGGTCACCGGGCAGCCATTGCTGCATTTACGGCACTGAAAGCAGGCAGAGGCTTTAATGCCGCTCTCGTGTTCCACCTCTGGCAGAAAGTCAAAGTCCGGCTCCAGAAAGTTAGTTTGTCCAGTATTCACACGCAAGCCTCACTGAAACTGCTGCTTATGAAATGACCGAGGCAACGACCTGCACAACAATATTAAAAATAAAAAGAGAATAGATCGCCCAGAAAGCCCCTGTTGTGCAATCATGATCTTCCTATTACCCTGCGAGTTTTAATCCATCTCTCGACAACACCTGAGAGGTTCACAAACTGCTATCCGCGAACTCCTCACGTATGCCTGCAGAAAGTGCGATGCGCAAGAATCTTCACAGCCAGGGCATGCAACGGTACTGTTACACAGCCTGTAGTCTCCAGGGCAGCCCGCACCAGCAGGGAGCTATATTAACAAGTTAAACTTTACTTGACAATATATTCTCCCTCTTGATGTGAACTTTTTCTTTTACAGTGAGGCATGCATCTGGAGTGCACCTAGCCATACTCGGTTGCAGTAATAGCAGCAGTAAAAAAATTTGTGTTTGCAAAAAGGAACAAGTTAAAATGATTATAAGGAGGGATTTTGTGGTCCTGCCAAAATTGGAGGTGAAGATGGTTCTTACACTGAGACCTGTCACCGCCCAGGATTTTGAGCTTTTCTGTTCCCTTAGATGTGAGACAGACCTCACACCGGTCAAAGAAAAGGATTATGCTCTCTGGTTTATCAAAGTGCTGAGACGCAAGAGCGACTGGATAGCGGAAGCGGACGGCAAACCCGTGGGTTTGATCAGTTTGGATAGGGCTAACTGGATCCACATCGCGGTCCTGCCGGAACACAGGAAAAAGGGATACGGCGAAAAGATGTTGAACATGGTTCCGGTGAAAGGTGTGGTGTGGGCCTTGATTCCCAACACCAACGTGGTGGCTCTGCAGCTGTTCTTGAAGGCTGGATACTCTCGCTATGAGTTTTCTGGCAATTATGTAATTATGCAAAGAAAGTATTAACTATTTCATCCGTTACTCAGACAAAGCTGGGAGGAGCGCGCTGTCGCTACCAGCAAAGATTCGCAGAGGGGATATGGATGGCCAAGATACTGGTATTGGATGATGTTGCAGATGCGGTCAATGCAATTACAAGGATCTTGACCAAAAAAGGACATGCAGTAGCCGGCTTCACCGAAGAAGACGATGCTTTTACCTATGCCCAGGAGCACAAGGTGGACCTTGCCATACTGGATGTTAAATTAAAGAAAATGTCGGGGGTGCAAGCATTGCAGAAGTTGAAAAAGATGCAGCCAGACATCAAAGCGATCATGCTCACCGGTTACCCGGGCCTAGATACCGCCGCCCAGTCTTTTGAGTCGGGTGCTCATGAATATTGTGTGAAGCCAATAGACAGAGACGAACTGGAAATGAAAGTCTCTGTGGTCCTGGCGGGGCTGAAAAACAGAGAGGATGTTGGGGACTGAAAGGCTATCGATCTGCAACACCTGAACCTACTTCCGTGCCTATCTCGGGCTCCAAGGCTATAGGCAGGTGAATAGTAAAAACTGTTCCAGGACCTCTCTTGCCGATTTCTTTTCCTTTAAAGATCTCGAGCCATTCAGCAGACAGGGGACTCTCTACTTCAATGTAGCCACCATGTTGCTTGACCACCCCGAAGCTCACCGACAGGCCCAGCCCCGTACCTTTACCCACCGCCTTAGTGGAGAAAAACGGCTCAAAAACTTTGGTCCTTATTCCAGCCGGAATACCTTCACCGGTATCAAGGAAGCAGATCACTATTTCTCCTGAATCTCGGTTGAATCTGGTCCTTATGCCGATGGCGCCATCAGTGCCAATGGCATCATGGGCATTATTGAGCATATTGATGTATACTTGCTTTAGTTTTTCACTATCTGCAGATATAAGGGGAAGATCTTCTGCAAACTCTCTTACTATATAGATCCGATCCATGTTGAGGGAGTGTTCCATTACTGCCAGCACTTCTTCAATGGTCAGATTGATATCGGTAGAATCGACCGCAGCTTCACTGCGCCTTGAAAACTCCAGAAGATCCGCAACGATCTTAGCACAGATCTTGGTTTGTTTTTCAATTGTTTTCAGGTCTTCAAGCGGTTCACTCCCTTCAGGAAAATCGTCTGCCAGGAGTTGAGCATGGGCTAGAATAATACCTAGGGGGGTATTTATTTCATGGGCTACACCTGCTGCGAGTTGTCCAACAGTAGTCATCTTCTGTGACTCTATCAAGGCTTCGGTTGCTCTACGCAGCTCTGTCACATCCCTGACAATTCCTTCGCAGCCGTCGAATTTCCCTGAATCGTCCAGCATAGCATTGGCAGTGATGAGTGTATCCAGGATACTGCCATCTCTAGTTTTGAACCTGGCCTCGTAATCTTTGACAAACCCCTGCTCTTCAAGAATTTTGCGGAAGGTTGTGGCCTCGGCCACATCAAGGAAAATATCTTCCAGGGTCAAGGAGTGCCGATTTTGAGAAGAATTCAAGCCCAGCATTTGCAGGCCGCTGGGGTTGATGTCTGTAAGCCTGCCATCCTTACGAGCTATGAAGATCATGTCTTTCAAGTCTTCGATGAGTTTCTTGTATTTTCTCTCGGATTTAACGAGTTCTTCTGTTCTCTCCTTCACCATTGTTTCCAGGTTCTCGTTCAAATTATTGATCACTTGGCACTGGTGTTCGAGTTCCTTGTGGGCCCTAGCCAGTTGCTCATAAGATTCTTCCAGCCTTTGCCTCATCTCAACTCTTGCAGTAATGTCCGAGAAAATGCCGCTCACGTGGTCAATTTTCCCCTTTTCATCCAAGACTATTCGACTTCTTTCTCGAATCCAGCGAATATCACCGTCAATTGTTCGTATTCTATACTCCCGCAGGTATATCTTGCCATTCTTGAGCGCTCGTTTAAATCTATCTCTCATGGGGGCGATATCTTCTGGCACAACAATATCCGACCATTTCAATTTTCTGCTGTTGAAGTCCTCCATTGGGTAGCCGCTGAGTTCTTCGATCTTATTGTCCAAAAAATCAACAGACCAATCCTCATATCCTTTAAAAACCACAGATGGTATAGTGCTGAGCAACATGCGATAGTTTGCCTCGGACTGGGCCAGTGACTGTTCCATCTGTTTGCGTTCGGTAATATCTTTGAAATTTTCCACAATACCAAGTACTTCACCTCGTTCATTCTTGAAGGGTGTCGCGGTCAGAATACATTGGATCTTCTTGCCATCGAGCCGCTGTTTTTCAATCTCGATCTCTATGCGGCGTTCACCTAGCAAGATTCGTCTCAGAGGGCATTTGGCCGTGTGGCAGAGGGAGCCTGCGAAAACCTCGTAACACTTGCTGTCGAGGCACTTTTTCTCTCCCTGTCCTACCAGAGCAGCAAAAGTGTCATTGACCCTAAGCACGTTGAAGTCTTTGTCGACCACTCGCATGCCATCTGCCGCGGTCTGAAAGATTTGTTCCAGTTCTATTTTGGTCCTGACCATTTCTGCCTGGACCTGTTTGGTTTCAGTGACATCAAAGAATATACCATGCAGTTGCCGAGGTTCACCTGCCTCGCCACTGATTATAGTGCCTCTGTCTTGAATCCATCTTACCTGGCCTCGTCTATCTCTTATCCTGTATTCTCGTACATAAGGTCTATTTTCATTCAAAGCGGCCCTGGTGGCACTTTTTACCGCCTCCATGTCGGCCGCTATGATCAGATCGGACCACTTCATCCGGCGAGAATTGAATACTTCTTTGGGATATCCTGTCAACGCCTCGATCTTGTTGTCGAAAAAGTCAACGTGCCAATCTCTGTAACCGCGGTAAAGGATGCCGGGAATATTGTCCAATAATCGCTCATAGTCGACAAGTGCCTCTCGCAAAGCTTCTTCTACGAGCTTCGACCTGGATGCTTCACTCTTTAGTCTTTGGATATGATGCTCGAGCTCTTTGATTTTTTCTTCCGGTTTGCTGTCGGTTTTATTCTTCATACCGATTTAACCCCGTAAGCTTGTCCAATCTGGACAATCATTCCAGAATTCGACAATATTCGCGCTCTATTGCTTTTCGGTTGCTTGCCGTTGACAGTAGAAGCAATCAGCGAGTTGGCGGCGGTTCTGCCACTTCGTGCAGAGGAGACCTCTTGTCAGTATTGAACCCGGGGCGGAAACGGAAGTGGTCGTCCACTATGTCGTTGATCTTTTTGTAAAGTGTTCTGAGGGGGATATCGGCCGGGCAAGCTTCTTCACAGAGCCCACAGTCCACACAGCGGCCGATCATGTGAAGCGCTCGCACCAGATGGAACATGGGAAATTCTGGCGGAATTTCACCACGAGACACCACGTCTTCACTCTCGAGTGCACATTCATTGCAAAAACACATAGGACAAATGTTGCGACAACCATAACATTTGATGCATTTTTCAAATTGTTCCAGCCAGGAAAACAACCTTTCAGGAGGACTGAGTTTTTCCAGAGGTGAACCTTGAAATTCCACGGTCTCGGTGGCTTCTCCTTCGAGCCATTTCTCAGGATATGGCTGTGCACATTGACATGCTTTTGCCAAACTTGACGGACAGGCTACTCCTAAGGTAATTATCTGTTCATCTGCTATCTGGTTCCAGGCTAACAGCGCTTTGAGAGCCCGCTCGTCGCAGCCCCTCACCAGGACACCAAAGCGGCTATTTGGCTTTGCCTGCAGGAGAGTTTGCACTATTTTCAACAAAGGGTAACGGGCTCTGCCTGGACCTGATTCATCGCCAATAACAAGGTGCTCCACCTCGTCTGCTTGCACGAAAAGATGGGGCCCCACGTGCGCGCCATCCTGTTTGAGTGCCAGAAATCCCTCTATTTTTCCGGTTGCCAGAAGATCGCGAACAGCCCTTTTTATTTCTTCATGCATGTGGCTGGCCCTCCGTTGAATGACTCTGACTTGTTCTAGAGCTGAACTGTGGCCGATTTTGCTGCAGCAGGTGAGAAAGCGGACCAAGTGAGCGAATCTCTTCAATAAAGCGGGTCATTTCCTGGACATATCTGGATGCTTCTGCCGATGATACCCAGACCACCTGCAGTCGTTGTGGTTCTATCCCCAGATAACTCAGCAGGTCCTTCAGGACCGTCACCCGTCTCGCCGTGAGGTAATTACCATACTGGTAATGACAATCTCCGAAATGTCAGCCTCCCACAAAAATCCCGTCTGCGCCATTTTGCAGTGCCTTGAGGATATTTTCAAAAGACACTGAGGAGGAGCACATTACTCGAATAACTCTAACCTCCGGGGGGTACTGCAGACGGCTGACTCCTGCCAAGTCTGCCCCCGCGTAGGCGCACCAGTTGCAGAGAAAAGCGAGTACTTTGGGGTGAAATTGTTCCATGAGCCATTCCCTCCAGATCAAGACAAAGCAGCCATTACCTGCGTGTTCAGCTGCCTGCGAGTAAAACCCATTAACCGAGCGCTTCCAGAAGGGCAGGCTGCAGCACAGGAGCCGCAACCTTTGCAAAGGGCACGGTTTACCTCTGAGATATGCAGGACATCGTTAAAAGTGATGGCCCCATAAGGGCAGACCTCTATGCATCCCATACATCCCGCACAGGTTTCAGGGTTGATCGTTGCAGTCAAGCCGCTGGTCAGCCAGACCTCTTTTGCCAAGACTCCCATGGCTCTCGCTACCGTAGCCATGGCCTGCGTCAGTGATTCCTCGATGGACTTGGGATAGTGAGCCAGACCGCAGACGAAGATGCCCTCACTGGCAAAATCCACCGGCCGCAGCTTGGCGTGGGCTTCCATAAAAAAACCCTCTTCATTGAGTGGAATTTTCAACATCCTGGCGAGTTCCTCCCCGGCTGCCGGCTCAATGGCGCTGGCCAGGTTGACAAAATCAGGGTGTATGACAAAAGAACGCCCCAATACCTGATCAAAGATTTCCACTTCCAGGTCTCCGGCTGCTGTCATTCGCACTTGGGGTTTGTTCTCCAGGTCATAACGGCTAAAAAGAATGCCCTTGCGCCGGGCTTCCTGGTAGAGACCTTCCCTGAAACCATAGGTGCGCAGATCTCTATAAAGAATATAGAGATCGATTTCAGGGTTGAGCTCTTTGATCTTCAGAGCAGTCTGCACACTATGGCTGCAGCATATGCGGCTGCAGTAAGGATGATCAGGCTGGCGCGACCCCACACACTGAATAAAGACACCGCATCGGCCATCAGTGAGAAGAGGATCACGGCCGGCAATGCGCTCATGGAGTTCGTGCCACAGGAATATTGCCGGGTGGCTGCCATAGAGATATTCTTTTGGCTGATAGGCAGCTCCTCCGGTTGCCAGGATGACCACACCATGATCTACGGTGATGGTTTCACGTTTTGCGCCATTATCAACTAGAGTAGAACGAAAACTGCCGACAAAGCCACTGCAATAAACTAGTTCACTGTTCAGATGGATAGTAATCAGAGGGTGTTCTTCCACTTGTTGAATCATCTGCCGCAAAAAGGGCTGCACCTCTTTGCCCTCCCAGGTCCAATGAATCATGGCAGCCTGCCCCCCTAGTGCTCCCGACTTCTCCGCCAGGTGCACGTGATATCCAGCTCGAGCGATTGCCAGGGCTGCGTGCATGCCGGCAAGTCCACCACCAACCACTAGGGCCACGGGCGTAATAGGGATCTTTTCCTCCCTCAAGGGTTCCAATAAACTGGCCTTGGCCACAGCCATTCGCACCAGATCCTTGGCCTTGTCGGTGGCAGCATCGGGATCATTTTGGTGCACCCAGGAATCCTGGTCTCGGATGTTTGCCATCTCAAAGAGATATCTGTTCAGACCGGCAGCCTTCAGTGTTTCCTGAAAAAGAGACTCATGGGTGCGTGGCGAGCACGACGCTACCACTACGCGGTTGAGATCGCGCTCTACAATGACCTGCCGCAGTTGTTCCTGGGCATCCTGAGAGCAGGAAAAGAGGTTTTCCTGGACATATACTACATGGGGAAGGGTCCTGGCGTACGCTGCCACCTCTGGCACGCGCACCACACTGCCGATATTGACGCCACAGTTGCAGACAAACACGCCGATGCGGGGCTTCTGGGAGGAAACGTCCCGCTCCTCAGGATAAGTTCTTGCCCGCACCAGAGTGCCTCGAGCCGGAGCAAGTGCAGTGGAGGCGGCACAGGCCGCAGCACTGGCCTCGATCACAGAGGAGGGAATGTCTTTAGGCTCCTGGAAGATGCCGCATACGAAGATGCCAGCTTGTGAAGTTGCCACGGGCTTCAATGAACTGGTGGCACAGAAGCCATAGCTATTGAGGTCTACTCCCAGTTTCTCAGCAAGAGAAATCACCCCTGCAGGAGGACGAGTGCCTACAGAGAGAATCAGCAAGTCGAAAACCTCTTCATGCAGTGTGCCTGCCTCGTCCACATAAGTGATGAGCAAGTTCTTGCTCTGTCGCTCCTGCTCAACGGAATGAACACGGGAGCGAATGAAGCGTATGCCGTGCTCTTGCCGGGCCCTCTGATAATATTTTTCAAAATCTTTGCCGTGGGTCCGCATGTCCATGAAAAAGATGGCCGCATCCAGATGCTGGCGAGCATGCTCTTTGGCAATGACCGCCTGCTTTATGGCGTACATGCAGCAAACGCCAGAGCAGTAAGGGTTGTCACCTTGATTGATGTTCCTGGAGCCCACGCATTGCAGCCAGGCGATGCTTCTCGGTTCATCGAGATCATAAGGACGCATGAGATGGCCTTTATAAGGCCCGCCGGCACTCAAGACTCGTTCGAACTCCATGCTGGTGATCACATTGGGGAAATGAGCATAGTTGTACGTATCAAAGGCTGTGGGTTTGAAGAACTCGCTGCCCGGTGCCAGGACAATGGCACCCACACTGATGCAGCTTTCCCTTGTTTGATCACTGTAGCGGATGGCTTTGGCTAGACAGATTTTTTCACACAAACCGCAGCCTATACAGCTTTCACGGTCAATGGCGTAAGAGAGTGGCACAGCCTGGGGCAGTTTGATATAGGCAGCTTTACGGTGACTCAACCCCTCATTGAACTCGCTGACTGCAGTAACAGGGCAGTGATCCTTGCACAAACCGCAGCCTGTACAACGATCAGGGTCAACATATCGAGGTCGATGGCTAAGGGTGACAGAGAAATTTCCCGCCTTGCCGGAGATGTTGGCGACCTCGGTTAGGGTGAGCAAGTCGATGTTGAGATGGCGGCCGACCTCGACCAGCTTGGGCGAGATAATTCACATGGCGCACTCGTTTGTGGGAAAGGTCTTGTCCAACTGGGACATAAGGCCGCCGATGGCAGGTCCTTTTTCCACCAGATAGACTTTGTAACCGCAATCGGCCAGATCCAGGGCAGCCTGCATACCGGCAATGCCCCCGCCCACCACCATGACCGAGCCCACCATGGTTGCTTCACCTTTTGCTGCCATTGTCTCTACCTCTCTTTTACAGGGTGCTCTGGGTCTACAAGTTTCTGATCTACTCGGATATTAAATCAAGACTGGCGTCAAGGAACCTGGCCTCTCAACAGCCGGCAAATGTGGGAGTTCTTCCCCTATAGCCGTGCAGTACAACCTGGCCCTGATTCTCCATCTCCACTAACAGAGTGGCGACATTTTGAACGCCGAGTCTGGTACGGCTGTCAATCTCCCGGACCGATAGCGGACCTTGTTGCAGGCTGGTCCGAATCAAGCTTTTCTTGAATTCATTGCAGAAAGTTTCCCGGATCAGGGTTTTGTAATCTTGCAGTTGAACTTTTTCTCCGTAGACATTCTGTTGTTGGGTAAGTTGATGCTGCATTCCCAGAAGCCAGCGTACAGTTTCACACTCCAGAGTGCTGTAGACTGCCTCGAGCGTGCTCTTATGGCGATCCGCATCAAAAGGGCCGAGGTTCGTGAGCACGAGATCGGTCAACTCCCTCACAGTTTCTGCAAAACGTTGTCCTTCAGCTGACGAGATCCACCGCAATTGGAGACGTTCCCGGCCAATTCCAGCACAGTCAAGCAGTTCCTGGGTTGCCTGCATCTTTATTTCCGCGTGTTGATTACCATCCAGGTAATGACACTCGCCAGGATGTCACCCGGAGACCAAGACAGCGTCGCAACCTGCTTGCAGTGCCTTTACGATGAAAATGGGGTCAACCCGGCCCGAACACATGGTGCGGATGACCCGGATGCCGGGAGGATACTGCAGGCGGGAGACCCCTGCCAGATCGGCGCCGGCATAGGCGCACCAGTTGCAGAGAAATGCCAAGATCTTGGGTTTGAAACTGTTGCTCATTTTGTTTCTCCTGGACAAGAGCATCTGTGGGTTGCACGGGACAGTTGTCCTGCTATACTGCGGCTATAATTGCCATCAGCTGGCTGTCTCTGAAATGGAGCATGTCAATGGCTTTCTCTGGACAGGAGGAAGCACAGAGACCGCAGCCCTTGCAGGACGCCGCGATGTTTACAGCCCGAAACCCCACCCCGGCAATTTCCTCGAGCTCCATCGCGCCGAAAGGACAAAGCGTCTGACACAAACCGCAGCCAATGCACTTTTCCTGATCAATCGAGGAGACAATAGGCTCAACAGTGACGAATTGCTTGGCAAGAATAGTGGCTGCCCTGGCTGCTGCAGCTTGGGCCTGGGCGATGCTCTCCTCCAGCGGTTTGGGGTAATGGGCCATCCCACAGAGAAACACACCATCAGTGGCAAAATCCACTGGTCTCAGCTTCATGTGAGCTTCCAGAAAAAACTTGTCATTATTGAGCGGCACCTTGAATAGTTGCGCCACCCTTTCATGGTCCTCAGGATAGATTGCTGTGGCCAGGTTGAGGAAATCTGCCTCGATAGTAACAGGCAGCCCCAGGACATGATCGGTAACCGTGATCCGCAAAAATTTGCCGCCATCGGGGCCTGTTGCTTCTTGCACCACTGGTTTATTTTCCAGCTGATAGCGAACGAAGATCACTCCCTGTTTTCTGGCCTCAGTATAGAGATCTTCCCGCGGGCCATAGGTGCGCAGGTCACGATAGAGTACGAACACCTGCAGTTCAGGTTTCATTTCCTTGAGTTTGATTGCCATCTGCACGGAATGAGTACAGCAGATCTTGGAACAGTAAGGTCTGGCCGGTTCCCGAGAACCAACGCACTGGATAAAGGCTGCTGCCTTGGCCTGCTGGACCATTTCGGGGTTATTGCTAATGGCGGCTTCCAGTTCGTGCCAGCAGAAAACGAGATCACTTTTCTTATAAAGATATTCGTCCGGTTCGAGCGCCCTGGCTCCCGTGGCAATAATGGCTACCCCATGGTCAATCTTTCTGTTTCCGTGTGGGGTAACTATGGTGCTCAAGAAATTGCCTACGAAGCCTTTTACCTCAATGATCTCAGCAGAAGTGAATACCTCGATTTTCGGATGCGATTGTACTTGGTACACCAGATTAGCAACAAAAGAAGAAACATCTTCACCCTTCCAGGTGGTTCTCATCTGCAGGGCGTGCCCGCCAAGTTGCTCTTTTTTCTCCACAAGGTAGCTCTTGAACCCCTGTTCGGCCAGGCTGAGGGCAGAGGTCATGCCGGCAACACCTCCACCAATTACCAGGGCGCTGGGTGTAATGGCAACCAGTTCTTCTTGCAGGGGCTCCAGCAGCGCCGCCCGGGCCACTGCCATGCGCACCAGATCCTTGGCCTTTTCGGTGGCAGCATCCGGATCATCCTGGTGCACCCAAGAGTTCTGGTCGCGGATGTTCGTCATCTCGAGGAGAAAGGGGTTGAGGCCGGCCGTCTTGAGAGTTTCTTGGAAGAGGGGTTCATGGGTCCGGGGTGAACAAGCAGCCACCACCACCCGATTGAGTCTTTTGTCAATGATTACCTGGCGCAGCTGCTCCTGGACATCCTGGGAGCAGGAAAAGAGGTTTTCCTCCACGTGGATCACATGGGCAAGACTGGCGGCATAGTTTACTACCTCAGCGACTCGCACTACTCTCCCGATGTTGACGCCGCAGTTGCATACAAATACCCCTATTCTGGGTGGCCTTGCCGCAACATCCTGTTCCTCTGGAAAGGATTTTTCCTGAACCAGGCTGCCTCGAGCCGACGCCAGTGCAGTAGAGGCGGCACAGGCAGCAGCGCTGGCCTCAGTTACCGAGGAGGGGATATCCCTGGGCCCCAGAAAGGAACCACAAGCGTATATTCCAGGCATTGAGGTGCTGACCGGAGTAAAGGAACTGGTTACGGCAAAATGATAGTTGTCTAGAGCAATTCCCAACTTGTCAGCCAGTTTCCTAGCTGAGGTCGAGGTTTCCAGCCCCACGGAGAGCACCACCATATCAAAGCTCTCTTCATGGAGTCCACCTCGGTCGTCCACATAAGTAATGAGCAGGTCGTCGCTGCCGGGCTTCTGGGCAACGCTGTGGATCCGACTGCGAATGAAGCGCACACCATGCTCTTGACGGGCTTGTTCAAAGTACCTGTCGAAGTCCTTGCCGTAAGTGCGCATGTCCATGAAAAATATGGTGGTGTCGAGATGTGTTGCACTGTGTTCTTTGGCGACAATCGCCTGCTTGACTGCGTACATACAGCAAACTGCCGAGCAGTAGCCATTGCTGCAGCGGTGCATGTCTCTTGAACCCACGCACTGGAGCCAGGCAATGCGGTTTGGTTCCTGGTGATCCGAGGGGCGTACCAGCTGACCATGGAAAGGACCCGAGGCACAGAGGATTCGTTCTAGCTCCAGACTGGTCAAAACATTCCGATGGTCATTGTAACCGTGGATATTGGCTATGGCTGGATTGAAGACGGTGGAACCTGTGGCCAATATTATGGCTCCGGCCCGCAGGGTGAACTGCTGCTCCTGCTCTTGGAAATTGATAGCGCCATTGGGGCAGAATTTTTCACAGGCTCGACACTTGCCTTTTTTGACAAAATAGAGGCAAGTTTTGGGGTCTATGACGTATTTGAGTGGTACAGCTTGAGGATACTGCAGATAAATTGCTTTGTGCCGGCTCAAACCCGCGTCGTACTCACTGGTTACCTTTTTGGGACACTTTTCAGCGCACAGGCCGCAGGCCACACATTTTGCCTGATCCACATAGCGGGGAAGCTGCCTGAGTGTAATGGCAAAATTTCCCACTTTGCCAGAAACAGACTCAACTTCTGCGAGAGTGAACAGCTCTATGTTCAGATGACGGCCGACCTCGACCAGTTTGGGCGACAGAATTCACATGGAGCACTCATTTGTGGGGAAAGTCTTGTCGAGTCTGGCCATCAGTCCACCGATTGCCGGACCTTGCTCTACTAGAAAAACCTTGAATCCAGAGTTTGCCAGATCTAGGGCAGCTTGTATTCCAGAGATGCCCCCTCCAACAATCAGTACTGAGCCATAGATTGAAGAAAAGGTGGTAGGTTGCATGGTGCACTCCTGGCTGTTTCTTCATGAGGTTTAGCGGGGGTATACTTGAACGCCATGGTCAGCCCCTAATTGTCAGCGTTTCCGGGTGATGTATTCTGGTCAGGTGGTGCTGATGGGATGTTGAGCAGGAACTCAGAAGGAGAAGAGGGGCTATTAGCAGCCGTCTAGTAGCGAACAGTCAGCAGAACCGCAAGCTGCAGCAGGCAGAGCTGGAGGTTGTACTCAAGTCGACAACACTTGCTGCAAGAAGCTGATTGACATCGTAGGCTCATAATATATAAAGTCACCTGCCAGTGTCAAGAATGCTAGCACAGGTTTGATTCAGCCCATTTGCTATCAGTGGCTGTAAGGTGAGGCGCGTATCGCTGATTTACCTGTGTCGCACCGCTTTTGCTTTGCGACCACCGGCGGATAACTCGACTATTTTCTCCCTGGGCCGGGACAATTCAGCTCAAAATCTGTCTTACTTTTTCTTCTAGTTTCCGACGATCGATGGGTTTTATGCAGTAGTCATCCGCACCAAGCTCCGCACTTTCAGCTGCAGTCTCATGAGTGGGATATCCTGTCAACATGATCACTTTTAGATCTGGACGTATCTGCTTCATTTGATTTAGGACGTGAACACCGCTTTGCTTCCGGAGCTTTATGTCCAAAATAGCGAGATCGACAGGTTCTGAGCGCACGTAATCGATAGCCTCGTCTTCGTCTGTGAAGCCCACGGTCTGGTATCCTTTCTTGTTCAGAATTTTCTGGATAGCCTTGACCGCCTCCCAAACATCATCCAGGACTAAAATCGTTGCCACAATGCCCTCCTTCTACAAAGTTTTTCCTGTCACCCTTATGTTGTCTCGAGTTGAGCGATGCGGTATTGGAGAAGCCGGGCGAATTCATAGAAACGACCCGTAGTAATTGGTTGTCAGGCAGGTCTCAGAAGCTCTGCTAGCAGATGTCCATTGCAGCGCGCTAGAATGGTGCTCCAGCAGGAACCGAGAAAGTTTTCTGCATCCTTTTCCGAAAGATCGCTCAGTCTGGTGACCTTAATCTATCACCATGAAACGGTTGTCTGCAAGGGGGACAGCTGTTGAAATGGATCAACGCCATTCAGATGGCTTGGGCTGCTTGCAGAGAGAGACAGAGAGCATTCCATTGACATAGCTGGGAGGAACACTTAAGATTTAACCTCATGGACGATATACGTGAAGCAGTATCTGACAAAATGATGGACGTTGAATCGAGGGCTTTTTATGCTGAAGAAAAAAGGCTACACAATAGCTTTTGCTGGTAAAGGTGGCACTGGCAAGACTACCCTTGCCGGGCTCATGGTGCGCTTCCTCAAGGAGCACGACATGGTGCCCATACTTGCAGTTGATGCAGATTCCAATACCAATTTCAACGAGGTGCTGGGTCTCACTGTGGAGGAAACCCTGGGACATGCCCGCGAGCAAATGCGCAAAGACGTTCCCGTGGGTATAACCAAGGACATGTGGATGGAGATGAAGGTAGAACAGTCCCTGGTAGAGGCCAACGGCTTTGATCTCATCGCCATGGGCCAGCCTGAGGGGCCCGGGTGCTACTGCGCTGCCAACAATCTGTTGAGCAGATTCATAGATCGCCTGGTGAGCAACTATGCCTATCTGGTTGTGGACAACGAAGCCGGCATGGAGCATTTCAGTCGGCTCACTACCAAGGACATCGATCTGCTCATGGTGGTCTCCGACCCCAGTCGCCGAGGCGTGCTGTCTGCCATGCGGATCTTCGAATTGGTTGACGGACTGACCCTGCGGGTGGGTCGAAAGTTTCTGCTGATCAACCAGTATCGTAATGGGCTGCCACCTCTCGTTGCTGAACAGATTCAGACTCTGGGCCACGAGGCAGTGATGACGGTACCGGAAGACGATCTTATTCGGCAATTCGATCTGGAAGGCAAACCTACAGTGCAACTGCCGCCTGAATCCGCGGCCTGGCAGGCGGCAAAAGAGATCTATGCCAAACTGCTTTTATAGTCTGCATGTTTCACTAGGCATGCAGGGGCGGGCCGGCGACTGCTGACAACGAAAGGATGTACTTCTAGATTGACAGCGCAAGACTGCAGGTGAGATGCATGCATTGTTACCATAAGAACCAAAGAGCATGAAGGAGCGGCAGAATGCGAGTCAAAATTCAGAGGGCGATTCTCAGTGTCACTGACAAATCAGGTCTGGTGCCTTTTGCCAGATCTCTAGGTGAGATGGCTGTGGAAATTCTTTCTACTGGCGGTACTGCCAGGCAGTTGCGTGAGGGAGGCATAGAGGTTCGCGACATTTCAGATTTTACTGGCTTCCCAGAGATGCTGGACGGCAGGGTCAAGACGCTGCATCCTAAGGTACACGCCGGCATCCTGGCTCAGCGGGACAACCCGGCTCACATGCAAACCATGGCCGAGCATGATTTGCACCCTATCGACATGGTGGTCGTTAATCTGTACGCCTTTGAAAAGGCCGTAGCTCGGCAAGGTTGTACTCTGGAGGAAGCCGTAGAGAACATTGACATTGGCGGCCCCACCCTGCTCAGGGCTGCAGCCAAGAACTATCGACACGTGGCAGTGGTGGTGGATCCAGCTGACTATGACGGCATTATTGCAGAAATGAGAGCAAATGACGGCGCCCTAAGCTTGGAGAGCCGTTTCAAACTGGCCAAAAAGGTATTTCGGCTCACTCATGAATATGATGGGGCCATTAGCAGATATTTGGAGAAGGTGCAGCCGGATATCCCCTGACAGGGGCAGCGCTAGTCGGCCTCTCCATCCGCGTGACCGCTGGGTAATTTGGTATCATAAGGGAAAGAATGCCTCATATTTGATGTAATGCAAGCAAATCAACTAATTATCAAGCGTTTTGTTTACTAGATGGGAGGTTCCTTCCGTCAGATGCTCGACGGCTTTTCTGGTGATTTCTCTGTATCTCCTTGATTTTTCTGAATTTCTATATTTTGTTCTGTCCGGCATGGTGTTTGCTCCTCACCCAGAAAGGGCAGTGCTGCTATCTTGGCAAGCAGGGGTTTGGGTGATTGATGGAACCTCTGGCCTGCCCCTGGTTCGACCACGACATGCCGGCGTGCTGGCATCCCGTCGAGTTTGTTGCCAGAGTCGGGGAGGAGGATACTTATGCAAGGTGAGCCGATTATTTTGGACAAAAGAGAAAAGCGGAGACTGGCGGCACAGTTTCCAGATCTTTGCCTCACTTGTGGCACCTGCGCCGGTGGTTGTCCGGTAACCGGAGTGGACGGTATGGATATGCGTAAAGCGGTGCGCATGGTATTGCTCGGCTTGGAACAGGAATTGATCGATTCCCGGTTTCCATGGATATGTACTCTGTGCGGCCGCTGTGAGGCAGCATGTCCCATGAACATCGATTTGCTGAAGATGATGCGTTCAGCGCGCAGCCATCGAGAACGAGACAAGGTGCCAGGAGTACTGCACAAGGGCGTGGAACAGTGCCTCAAATCTGGCAACAACGTGGGCATTCCCAAGGAAGATTATCTGTTTCTGCTGGAGGATCTGGCAGCGGAGCTGGCCGAAGAACTGCCGGGCTTCACCATACCCATTGACAAGAAAGGGGCCAGAATCCTGGTGACCATCAACTCCAAGGAGCCCTTTGCCGAACCTGAGGACATGTTTTTCTGGTGGAAAATCTTTTACGCAGCCAAGGAGTCCTGGACTGTTCCCTCGGAAAACTGGGAAGGCGTCAACTGGGGGCTTTTTACTGGTGATGACGATTCCATGCGCGAGGTGGTCCGCAGAATTGTGGAGAACTACAAGAAGCTGGAGTGCGAGTATTTACTGTTGCCGGAGTGAGGCCACGCCTACTTTGCGACCAGGCTTGGTCTGCAACAATGGTTTGTTGATGAAGGCGTCAAGTTCCTCTCCGTGCACGACCTGTTGAAGGAGTACCTGGAGACTGGCCGGATCAAGGTGGACAAGTCCAAACACCCGGAGCTTGCCAGCTATCATGACCCCTGCAATTATGGACGCAAGAGCGAGCGCACCTTTGGGCACGGCTACTATGAGGAGCCCAGGTGGATTACCCAGCAGTGCGTAGAGTCCTTCGTTGACATGGAGCCCAGCCGGGCCAACAACTTCTGCTGCGGGGCCGGCGGCGGCGCCTGGGCCATGCCCTATGCTGAGGAGCGCATCTATTACGGTCGGGTAAAGGCCAAGCAGATCCAAGATAGTGGAGCGAAGCTACTGGTGGCTCCGTGCCACAACTGCCGCGACCAGATTATGAAGAGTCTGCGCAAAGAGTATGACATGATGGATCTGGAGGTGAAGTATCTCTGGGAACTGGTGGCAGATTCACTGGTGATCGACCAGGTCGAATCCAGCAGTGGGTAGCGACACAAAGGGGCTCTCCAGTCTTTTAAAGCCTCTGGGCTAATCAGCTGATTTGCCCAGAGGCTTTTTTGTCGCTGTTCACGTCTTTTTCTGGCGCGGCGGCAAGGAAGGCTTTTCGAAACAGCGCTCGATCAGCTGGAGTGCCCTTGCCAGATTCTCCTCGGGCACGATTGCCGAGATTGTGGAAACTGCACAACTCATGGCCAATATGGGAATATGAGCCTGCTCCAGTACGTCTGCCACAGCCTTGGCAATGCCATGGCGGTCGCCAAAGTGTGGCCCATGGAGTGAAAAGCCGCCAACGGGGCCATGGTGAGTCCAGGAGCCTTCCGGTATCTCTTCTAAAAAAATATGCTGCTGCTCTGCTGATCTTGCTCCCTCGAAACAGCAAACACTCAAGAGCACTTCCGCCGAAATGGGCAGGGCCACCACAAAAGGCAGTCGGTATCTGCTGCCGTCCAGAGAGGCGAGCACAGTGGCGAAACTGCTTATCTCAACCGCCGGCACAAATGCGCTCCAGAGATCCAGCTCGCGCCGGGCCACCACGCCATAAATCCTTATTACCTGCTCCTGATAGCGGGCGACGATTTCCTCGAGTCGGTCCTGTTGACCATCATAAGCAGCATGCCAATCGGCCGGTGATCTGTAGCTGGGAAAGTGGAAGGGCCGGAAAAGGGAAGCAATGGCAAGTTCACTGTGCTCTCTTGGAATTATGATGGACATGGCAGAAGGTGAACTGGCTAGGCCGCGAACAGGTATCCCTTGCGCTGTCACCGTGTTGAGCAGGGTACCGGTAATGCTTGGTTCATTGTTGTGCGGGAATATGGAAAGAGTGCAAACGTCCTCGGACAGGGCAACACGGGAAAACTGCTCGCCCAGGAGGCTGGCGCTGGCAGCTCCTGCGCTGCCTTCAGTACAGAAAGCAGCACTCCGCCATTTGTATTCATGGAGGCAGACATAGGTCAGGAGGGTCAAGTTGATCTTGCTTTCTGCCAGAGGAGAACAGACAGCCCCCACAGTGCACGGCTCGGCTGTGGGCAACAGCGCAGCCACCTGAGCTCCTCTTTGCAGAAGCTTGAAGCCCCCCAGTTTGATTGTCTCCATAACCACGTGGGCCGAGTTCCACTGACCTTTTTTCGGAAAAGCTATTCCGGCATCAAGTTCTCAACCGCCTGCACTAAAGTTTCTGCGTCGACAGGTTTCGGGATGTAGTCATCAGCCTCCGTGGTCATCCCCTGGGCGTGGGTGTAACTGGTTGAGGGCACTGCTTCACCCACCGCAGTCAGAAGAATAATGGGAATATCTTGGGTCCACTTGTTCGCTTTTAGTTCAGCACAAAGTTTGTAGCCATCTTTTCGTGGCATCATTACGTCCAGGACGAGGACGTCTGGTTGGCGCTTTTTGATGGCCTCCTCGCCCTCAATGCCGTCGTAGGCCTTACCAACTTCGTATCCCTTGTTCTTGAGCATCATAGAAACAGTTTCCACCAAATCTGGATCGTCATCGACAATAAGTACATATTTTTTTGACATCTCGGATACCCTCCCTTCGATTATGTAAATATTTTTCAAGTGTGTTCTCGCAGAGCTTGCTGCCAAAAAGTTGAACAAGCCTTGCTGGGCCCACATGGAATCAGGACTGAGCTCGGCGGCAATAGATAACCATCAGGCAGCACTCACCTGTGGCCGCGGATAGAGCCCAGCCCTCTCCACAATCTCTGGCACCTTTTGCTCCCACTCGATGGCCATAATGTGGAAGCCCCTGATTCCTTCTTCCTCCTTGAGTTCCTCGATCTGTTCCACGCAAATTTTTATGCCTTCCTCTGCTTGTTTTTCTTTGGGAACACCAGCCAGCCTGCTAATGATCTCATCGGGCACGTCGATACCTGGCACCCGATTTTTCATATACCTGGCCATGCCTACGTTCTTCATGGGAGTCAAGCCAGCGAGAATTGCCACCTTTTCGTGCAGGGCGCGATCACGAACCTGCTGCAGCCAGGACTTGAATTTCTCCATGTTGTAGATACACTGCGTCTGGATGAATTGCACGCCGGCTGCCACCTTCTTGGCCAGGCGTGCCACTCTGATTTCAAATGGATCTGCAAATGGATTGGCTGCGGCACCGATGAACATCTGCGGTCGTTCTTTCAGTTCAAACCCTCCGATCAGCCTGCCTTCGTCCCGCATTAATTTTACAGTCTGAATGAGTTGGGTGGAATCCAGGTCGAAGACATTGATACTGTTGGGATGGTCACCGAAGTGCTGGTGGTCGCCCGTCAAGCAGAGTACGTTGTGAATGCCGAAAGAGGCTGCACCGAGAAGATCGCTCTGGATGGCAATGCGGTTGCGGTCCCTGGTAACCATTTGCAGCACCGGCTCCAAACCCATCTGTTTGATCCGGATGCAGGAGGCCAGGCTGCACAACCGCACCACAGCGGTCTGATTGTCTGTGACATTTATGGCATCCACATGGTCCTTTATCAGTTCAGCCTTGTGCTCGACGATCCCGCCGTCACAACTGCGCGGTGGACCGCACTCTGAAGTTACCGCCAGATGTCCTGCTGCAATAATGGCTTCCAGTTTGCTCGGTGTTGTAGTTTTCATAACTTCACATCCTCTCTTACGATTTTCCGAGGTCCCCCATCTCTGCTACTGGCCCAATCCTTGGGGTCTGTGGGTTGTTCAAATCGCTCCAGCTGGCCGAGTTCCTTGAGGCGTTCGTAGATGAGATGCCAGCCGCAATCGATTTCTGCATCGACCTCACACTTGCCTTTTTCCGAGCCGCCGCAGGGGCCGTTGAGCATCCGTTTGGAACATCGTGATACAGGACAAATCCCCCCGGTGGTGGCCAGGATGCACTGGCCACAGGCCTGACATCTCTCGGACCATACTCCCCGTTCCTCTGTCACCCCGATGAAGCAGGTGTCCACGCCGGGGAAGATGGGTTTGTTGTGATACATCTCCGCCATAAACTGAACACCGGCACCACAGGCCAATGACACTACTGCGTCATAATTGTCTATAGTATCGAGAAGTTCACGCAAGTAGTCCTTGTCGCATTGTCTGGTGAGACTGGTTTCTTCGATCTCCATCCGTTTGCCCTCTTTCGTGAAATAGAGGCGCAAAGACGAGGCCAACACCTGAACCTCTTTGAGTCCACCTGCTTCGCAGACCGTGACGCAGCCGTCGCAGCCGGCAATGAGTACTCTGTCGAACTCTTCGATCTGCTTGATTATTTCTTCTATAGACTTGGGTTTTGCCATAATCATGCGGCCACCTCCCCACTGGGCTTTCCGGGTCCCTGGCTGACACCGGGCTTTATTGGACTCGGCCCCAGGTTCCTTATTTTTTCGGTCATTTCTCTGGCGATTTCGGCAAATCTTGGGCCCATTCCAGCTGACAGGTTGTACATGCCAACCCTTTCAGAGCCGATGCCTATCTGATCCAGGATGCCCTGTACATAGGCCACCCGTTTCTTGGCACGCAGATTTCCTGACTGATAGTGGCAATCGCCTTCCAGACAGCCTGCCACGAAAACCCCGTCAGCACCCTGCTCGAGTGCTTTCAAAATGTGGATAATGGCTACTCTGCCAGTACAGGGTACTTTGACAATTCTGACGTTTGCCGGGTAGCTGAGCCTCATGGAACCTGCCAGGTCCGCTGCGGAATAGGCTCAGTAGCTGCAGCAAAATGCAACAATTACCGGTTCGAATTGATTCATCACTTCATCCCTCCCAAAAGTGCGACCACTTCGGCACTGATCTGCTCATCCTCATAGTGAGCCAGATGAATGGTTCTGGCCGGGCATTCAGAGACGCAGACTCCGCATCCCTGGCACAAAGCTTTGTCGATTTCGGAAACATTATCTTCATTGATGCGGGGGACACCATAAGGGCAGCTCATCACGCAGACAAGGCATGCGGCACAGCGGCTAGGATCTACTTCGGCCACGGCCCCTCCCACGCGCAGCTCTTTGCCCGCCAGAAAAGCTCCGGCTCGAGATGCCGCTGCCAGTGCCTGTGCAATGCTCTCCTGGATGAGCTTGGGACTGTGGGCTGTACCACACAAATAGATGCCCTCTGAAGAAAAGTCCACAGGTCTGAGTTTGGCGTGTGCCTCTATGAAGAAGCCGTAGGTGTTGCGCGGCACCTTGAGCAGGGATGCGAGCTCCTCGGTGTCAGCGGCCACTGTAGCGGCGCTCAAGACCACGGCATCAGCGTGCATCTCCACATGGCGATTGAGTACATGATCAATAAAGCTGACCTTCAGAGCGTTGCCGTTGCCTTCTACCTGCGGTGGTTTTTCCAGAGAATAGCGGTTGAAAATAATGCCCTGGCTGCGAGCTTCCCTGTAGTAATCTTCCAGGAGGCCATACATCCTCATGTCTCGATAGAGAATGACGATTTCCATGTCAGGCTTCAGTTTCTTGAGCTCTAGGGCGTGCTTGACAGCTCCCTGGCAGCAGATGCGACTGCAATTGGGATTGCTGTCATTTCTCGAACCCACGCATTGAATCATCACCAGCCGGTTCCATTTGGAGATCTCGGCACCATTTTCTTTGAGACGTTTGTCCAGCTCCAGTTGAGTCATGACCTGATCATGCTCGCCGTGGAGAAATTCACTGGGGTTGTATTCAACTGCACCGGTGGCCACAATGGTCACCCCATGGTCAATCTTCCGTTCATACATGCCCGGCCCCACCAGCACTTCAGTGGTAAAGTTGCCTTTGGAGCCGCTGAAGCCCACCACCAGCGCTTCTGTGAGCACCTGAATGTTCGGATGACTCCGGGCCTGGGCGATGAGACGTTCTAGATAATCGCCCACATCCATGCCGTCTAGGGTGTGCTGCACCCGGCGAGCCATGCCGCCCAGTTCTTTTTCTTTTTCTATGATAAAAGCTTGATAGCCCTGCTGAGCAAGATTGAGCGCAGCATTCAGACCTGCCACCCCACCACCTATTACCAGGGCCCGCTGGTTGATTGTCACTTTCTTTTCTTCCAGGGGCTCGAGCAGGGCAGCCCTGGCTACTGACATGCGCACCAGATCTTTGGCTTTTTCCGTGGCCCTGTCCTTGTCGTGCATATGTACCCAGGAGTCCTGGTTGCGAATATTGGCCATTTCAAAGAGATACTTGTTCAGACCCACATCGATCAAAGTCTCACGAAACAGTTCTTCGTGGGTCAGGGGAGTACAGGCAGCCACCACCATGCGGTTGATGCCCTTTTCTCTTATCACCTCAGCCATTTTTACCTGGGTGTCCTGCGAACAGGTGAAGAGATTGTCTTCCACGTGCACCACATGCGGCAAAGTTCTGGCATACTCACGCACTGCCGGCACATCCACTATGCCACCAATGTTGATGCCGCAGTTGCACACGAACACCCCTATCCGGGGAGGCTCCTGGCGGACGTCTTTCTGGGGAGGGATCTCTCGGGTCTTGGTGGTGGTCCAGCGAGCCTCGCTGAGGAGAGCACTGGATGCAGCAGCAGCTCCTGAGGCCTCCATTACTGCCTGGGGGATATCTTTGGGACCCTGGAGCGTGCCGCAGACAAAAACTCCTGGCCTGGAAGTGGCCAGCGGCATGAAGATGTCGGTGACGGCAAAATTGTGCTGATTGAGTTCGATGCCGAGGCGCTCGGCCAATTTGGCGGTTCCTTTGCCCACCTCGAAGCCCACAGAGAGCACCACCATGTCGAATACTTCACTCTTGGGCTCACCCTCTTCGCTCACGTAGCTGAGCCGCAAGTCACACTCTCCTTCTTTTTCAATGCTGTGGACTCTGGAGCGAATAAAGCGGACGCCTTCTTCTTTTGCTCGATTGTAATACAATTCGAAGTCTTTGCCGTAGGTTCGCATATCCATGAAGAAAATGGCAGTATCCAGGTCTTCATGGGCGTGTTCTTTGGCAATGACCGCCTCTTTGATGGCATACATGCAACAAACTGCGGAACAATAAGAATTGTCGCAGCTGTTTATATTGCGTGAGCCTATACACTGGAGCCAGGCGATTTTCCGCGGTTCTTCCCGGTCATAGGGGCGCATCAGGTGACCGCGGTAGGGTCCCGAGGCACTGAGAATACGCTCGAATTCGAGGCTGGTCACCACATTGGGCAGCTGACTGTATTTGTATGTTTCGAAGCGCGACGGATCGAACACCGAGTTGCCGCAGGCGAGCACTACAGCGCCCACATCGATGCTGGTTCTGCGCGGCTGCTCATCATAGCGCACGGCTTCTGCTAGACAGACTTTCTCACATATGCCGCAGCCAAGGCATACATTTCTGTCGATCACATACCCTCGCGGGATTGCCTGGGGATACTTGAGGTAAGTGGCAGTGCGCAGGTCGAGACCCTGATTGAACTCATTTACTGCAGTGGCAGGGCAGACTCGCAGACACTCACCGCAGGCAGTACACCGTTCCAGATCTATGTAACGAGGATAATTGACAAGTTTTGCCTGAAATTGGCCGGCTTCACCTTGCAGATCCTCAACTTCAGTGTTGGTGATCAGGTTGATGTTGAGATGTCGGCCCACTTCCACCAGCTTGGGCGATATGATGCACATGGCGCAGTCGTTGGTGGGAAAGGTCTTGTCCAGCTGCGCCATAATGCCGCCGATGGTTGGTGACTTGTCCACCAGATGCACATAGTAGCCGGACTCTGCCAGGTCCAGGGATGCCTGCATTCCTGCCACGCCGGCTCCAACGACCATAACTGTTCCTGTCTTATGATTGGTAGTATTGGAAGATGCCATAGTGAATCCTTTGCTGTGTGCACTGAGGGCAAACTCTGGACTCAGGCCGCCAAACGCACGAATTTGGGCGTGGTTCCCTCGAAGCCGTGCAGATCGGCCTGGCCGCTCCTCTCGAGATCATTCAACCGCAGTGATATTGTGTATATGGGCAGGCCTGTACTTCTGGCAATCTCTCGCACTGAACGAGGACCGTCCGCTAGAGACTCTAGAATGAGGGCCTTTTGATATTCCTGCTCTACAGCCAGATTGAGAAACTGCCGGAATGTGGACGGCTCAATTTTTTCGTTGTAAACGTTTGCCCGTTCCGTAAGTTGTCGATCCATACCAATAAGCCACCGTATCCTCGACGATTTCAACACTGACTCTATTGCTGCTAGAGAAAGCTGGAATTTTTCAGGCGTAAAGGGACCTAGAGATCTGCTTTGTTCACTCAGCTCCGTCACGGTGTCGGCGAACAGCTGTCCTTCAGCAGCGCTCACCCAGCGAAGTTGCAATCTCTGTCTGCCAATGCCGGCCAAATCCAACAACTGCTCCACTACCGGCATTCGTTTGGAGGTATAGACATTACCGTCCAGGTAATGACAGTCGCCCAAGTGTCAGCCGAACACAAAAACACTGTCGTAGCCGTTTTTCAAACCCTCCACCACATAAAGAGGGTCCACCCGTCCAGAGCACATGGTGCGAATGACGCGAATGGTGGGGGGATACTGAAAGCGCGACACGCCGGCCAGATCCGCACCAGCATAGGCACACCAGTTACAAAGGAATGCTAGGATCTTGGGTTCATGGTTTGCGTGCATGTCAGCTCTCCTAGATGTTACAGTTCCGCTGCACCACCTGCCTGAATGGCAGCAATAATCTGGCGATCACGAAAGTGAATCATGTCTATAGCTTTCTGCGGACAGGCTGCAGCGCAGACGCCGCACGCCTTGCAGGAGGCGGCGACACTGTCGGCTTTGTAGCCTTTTCCTTCAACTTTCTGCAGTCTGATGGCTCCAAAGGGGCAGGAAGCCTCACAAAGGCCGCAGCCAATACAGAGTTCCTGATCTACAACTGAGACGATGGGTTCCACTTCAATGAATTCTTGGGCGAGAATGCTGGCTGCCCGGGCTGCTGCCGCCTGGGCTTGGGCAATAGATTCCTCCATGGGCTTGGGATAGTGGGCCAGGCCGCAAAGAAACACGCCATCTGTGGCAAAATCCACGGGACGAAGCTTCATATGAGCTTCTAACAGGAAGCCGTCATCGTTTCTTGGCACTTTGAAAAACCTGGCAAGTTCGTCAGTGCCCACAGGGATGAGTGCTGTAGCCAGATTGAGGTAATCCACCTGAAATTGTACGGGGCGACCGAGTACATGGTCTTCAAGCTGTATCTGAATTTTCTTTTTTCCCCCAACAGTTATTTCTTCCACCAGGGGTTTTGCCTCCTGAGAATAGCGGAAAAACAGCACTCCCAATTCGCGGGCCTGGCGGTAAAGTGCCTCCCTTTGTCCGTAGGTGCGAAGGTCCCGGTAGAACACATAGACATCAAGATCCGGGTTCTTCTCCTTTAAACTGATAGCCTGCTGTACGGAAGCTGTGCAGCAAATCTTGGAACAATATGGTCTGTCCTCCTGGCGGGATCCCACACATTGAATAAAGGCTACTGCCTTTGCTTGGCGGAGCAAATCAGGGTCTTTCTCGAAGAGATCTTCCAGTTCGTGCCAGCGGTGCACCAGTGCACTCTGACCGTAGAGATATTCTGCTGGTTCGTAAGAGCGGGCCCCTGTGGCTAGAATTGCCACCCCGTGCTCCAGTTGCCGTTGTCCACCGTTTATGGCCACCGTGGTGACAAAATTTCCCACATATCCCTGCACCTCTACCACCCGGGTGTCCACAAGTACTTCAATGTCAGGATGCTCGAGAACTTGCTGGCGAAGATCGAGCACCTTGGCTCGCACTTCTTCTCCCTGCCAGGTCTGCTTCACCTGCAGGCCGTGTCCCCCCAGTTCTCCTTTTTGCTCCACGAGAAATGTGGGGAAGCCTTGCTGGGCAAGATTGAGAGCGGCGCTCATGCCAGCTACCCCGCCGCCGATCACCAGTGCTTTCCGGGTCAGAGGCACCTGTATACGCTCTACAGGTTCGAGCAGAGCCACTTTGGCCACTGCCATGCGCACCAGGTCTTTGGCCTTCTCGGTAGCCTTTTCCGGTTCGGCCTGATGCACCCATGAGTCCTGGTCGCGGATATTGGCCAACTCAAAAAGGTAGCGGTTGAGACCTGCCTCCCTGATGGTTTCCTGAAACAGCGGTTCGTGGGTCCGCGGTGTACATGCCGCAACCACCACTCTATTGAGATTTTCTTTGCTGATTGCCTCTCGAATCAAATGCTGGGTATCTTCACTGCAGGTAAACAGATTGTCGGCCACATAGACCACGTGCGGCAAAGTCTTGGCGTAATCGCGGACCGCAGCGACATCAACCACGTTGGCGATGTTGATGCCGCAGTGACAGACAAATACGCCGATACACGGCTGCTCGGAGCTGACCTGAATTTCTTCGCCGTAACTCTTTTTTTTGCTCAGGGAGTGGCGAGAGTCGGCAAGGAGCGCTGCTGAGGCCGCTGAAGCCGCTGAAGCCTCCATTACAGCATGTGGGATGTCTTTCGGCCCTGTAAAGGCGCCGCACATAAAGATGCCGGGACGGCTGCTGGCAACTGGAGTAAAGCAGCTGCTGCGGCCAAAACCATCTTCGTCCAAATTAATGCCGCACACTTCCGCAAGTTGCTGGATGCCGGCAGAAGACTGCAGACCCACGGACAGCACCACCAGGTCAAAGATCTCACTGCAGGGAATGCCCTTTTCGTCCACGTAGTGCAGCTCCAGATCGCCTGCATCCGTGGCACTCGGTTCGATGCTGTGAATGCGGGAGCGGATGAAGCGAACCTGCAGATCCTTTTTCGCTCTGTTGAAATACTGTTCGAAGTCTTTGCCGTAGGTGCGCATGTCCATGAAAAAGATGGCGGTATCGAGACCCTCTGGAGCGTGCTCCTTGGCTATGATAGCTTCTTTGATGGCGTACATGCAGCAAACTCCAGAGCAATAGCCATGGCTGCCCTCGTGCAGATCCCTGGAGCCTACGCACTGCAGCCAGGCAATCTTGCGGGGAGTCTTTTGATCAGAAGGCCTCAGGAGGTGTCCTTGATAGGGTCCGGAAGCACTGAGGATGCGTTCGAATTCCATGCTGGTTATGACGTTGGCGTATCTGCCGTAGCCGTAGGTTTCCAGCATATGCGGTGCAACTGACTGAAATCCAGGAGCAAGTATGATAGCTCCCACCTGCAACTGGTGCAGCTTGCTTTGTTGCGCAAAATCCACTGCCTCAGCCGGGCAGAACTTCTCACACGCCTTGCACTTGCCTTTGCCCTTGGTGAAATAGATGCAGGTTTCCTCATCGATGGCGTATTTCAAGGGAACTGCCTGGGGATATTTGACATAGGCTGCTTTTCGCTTGTCCAGCCCCATGTTGAATTCATCAGCGACTTTTTTGGGACACTTCTCTGCGCACACCCCGCAGGCGATGCATTTTTCCATGTCGATGTATCGCGGTTGTTCCCGTACGGCTACAGTGAAGCGTCCGGTCTCGCCAGCCACGCTCTCCACGCTGGCCATTGTGAGCAGCTCTATGTTCAAGTGGCGGCCGCATTCAACGAGTTTGGGCGACAATATGCACATGGAACAATCATTGGTGGGGAAGGTCTTGTCCAGCTGTGCCATGCCACCGCCGATGGCGGCTGACTGTTCCACCAGGTAGACATAAAATCCGCAGTTCGCCAGGTCTAGGGCTGCCTGGATTCCAGCCACCCCACCACCTATCACCATTACCGCGCCTGTGGTGGATTCAGGGTTTGCCGATGGTCTTGCATCCTTTTTGTTCACCATAATTTTCATCCTGTCCGTTATGTTTGGCTACAGACGAGCTGCATCCAGGATGTCAAGCAGTTTGTTCTCCCAGCCAATGGTGACGATGTGCACGCCGCAGCACCCTGCCTCTTTGAGAGAACGGACGATCTCCGCTGCGATCAACACACATTCACGCACTCTGTCTCCGGCTTTCTGGATGCGGTTGATTATTGCAGCCGGTATGCTGACGTTGTCCAGATGACGATCAATGTAGCGGGCCATCCCCACCGATTTGAGCAGCAGCACCGTGGGAATGATTTTTCCCTTCCGGTCTCCCACCTTTTTGCTGAAGCTGGCATATGCCTCCAGATCAAATACCGGGGGGGTAAGGAAAAACTCAGCGCCTGCTGCCATTTTCTTGTCCAGTTCCTGCAGCTCCAGATCAAGGGCCCCACCGGTTGCCCCAGAATTAACAAATGAACCTACCAGGAAAGAGGGGGCGCCGCGGAGTTCCACGCCAGCCATATCCCGGCCTTGTTGCAGGGTCTTGATGACGTGCAACAATTCCAGTAGATCAATGTCGTATACTGCCCGTGCCTTATGGTGATCGCCGTAGCTCGGATCCTCCCCGGTGACAGCCATCACATTGGCCACTCCAAGCGCCTCGGCTGCCAGCAGGTCTGCCTGCAGAGCCAGCCGGTTGCGGTCCCTGCAGCAGAGCTGCATCACTGCTTCAAATCCCTTGCTTTGCAAGAGTATGGCGCCGCCCAGAGAACTCATACGCATGACCGCATTGCTCATTTCCGGGACCACAAAGGCGTCTACGCGTCCACGAACCATGACGGCGCTCTCCACCATGTGGGAAACGTCCACTCCTTTGGGAGGCTCCATTTCGGCCAGAACCAAGAAATCACCGGATATCAATTTTGACTGCATGTTCATAGGATCTCCCCAAGTTCATCGAGATGAGCGCGCCATGGCATTTATAATGGCGAGTACGAGCTCATCCATGCCAAAAGACTTCACATGGTAATAAAATATGCCCTTTTGCCTGATGCGGCTTTCCATATCAGGATTATTTTCATCGGTGGTTACTATGATCGGCAGACTTCGATCCATACTCTTGATGATAGAGAGGGCTTCAAAACCTATTTTTTCATAAAGGCAGACATCTAGGACCAGGACGTGCACTTTCTCGCATTGCAGGGTGTGAATGACATCCTCGAGATTGTTGACGGCACAGACTTTGTAGCCTTTGTTGGCCACCAGTTGCTGCAGTTCGGTAGCCAGCTCGCAGCCAGGTTCTCCAATGAGTAGGGTGCCACACTCTGCCATGAGCCTCTGTCTTCCTTGTGGAATGCCGCATTTTTCTGCCTGATACCGCTCTTGCCTAGCAGCAAGCCCTGTGCCTAAGGTGGTAATGTGGTAAAATGGTAGTTATCTCAAGGTGATATCAAATTTGAGCCAGAGGCGGCCTCAGGAGAGCGAAGCGGTGTGATTGCCCCGGTAGCTAGGCAGATTATGGGATAAGTGGCATTGATTCCATGATAATTCTCTGATTGTGTAAAAATGCCCCGACTGTTACCAATTTACCCGCAAGTCGTACCTCTTGATCTTGGCTGCCAGGGTTTTTCGGTTGATTCCCAGGATGCGGGCGGCTTGCTGCCGCTTGCCTTTGGTGCGTCGGAGGATAAACTGAATATAGCGTTTTTCTATCTCCTCCAAGGTGAAATTTTCTTCAGAAAATACCTGAAATTCTCCCTGGCGTTGGGTGATAAAGGACGGCAGGTGTTCGGGCTGGATTATTTCACAGTCTTCCAGGATAAGGATGCGCTCAATAGTGTGCTCCAGTTCTCGGACGTTTCCCGGCCAGGCGTAGGACGTGAGCATTTCCAGAGCTGCCTTGGATATACCTTCTACTTTTCTGTTGCTTCTCTTGGAATAAAGGTCGAGGAAGTGGTCTACCAGCAAAGGAATATCTCCGGTGCGCTCTCGCAATGGCGGCAGATGTATGGGAACCACACTGAGGCGGTAAAAGAGGTCCTCGCGAAAGGTGCCATCGTGGATGGCTTCGCGCAGGTCCCTGTTAGATGAGGCGATGATGCGAATATCCAGCTTTATTCGCTTCTGACTGCCGACTTTCATGAACTCCCGTTCCTGAATCACCCGCAGCAGTTTTGCCTGGATATTCAGACTGAGATTGGAAATCTCGTCGAAGAAAAAGGTGCCATGGTTTGCCAGTTCAAAAAGACCGTGTTTTGTCTGATACGCTCCAGTGAACGAGCCTTTGACATGGCCGAACAGCTCGCTTTCCAAAAGACTCTCTACCAGGGCGGAACAGTCGACTGGTACGAACTCTCGGTCGGCGCGGTCGCTGAGGGCATGGATGGCTCTGGCTACCAGTTCCTTGCCAGTGCCGCTTTCGCCGGTAACGAGCACGGTGCTGTGACTGGGGGCAGCCTTCTTGATCTTGGCGAACACCTGCCTGATGGCAGGGCTGTTGCCGACAATGTATGGCACCTCGGCTGCTGTGTCCTGAAGATGGACAGCGGAGCCGCAATCCTGGCTTGCACCGAGGCACTCCTGGGCCCTCGAGATGAGCGCTTCGAGTTCGTCAACCCGGAAGGGCTTTACCAGATAGTCCATTGCTCCGAGCCGAGTACACTGCACAGCACTGTCTATGGTGGGATGTCCAGTAATCATGATGACCACAGTATCCGGATAGCTGGCTCGAATGCGCTTCAGCACTTCGATGCCATTCATTCCTGGCATCATTACATCCAACAAGACTATGCCCACCTTGTCTTTCGCCAGCAAAGACAGGGCTTCGTTCCCATTGGCGGCAGTGTAGTAGGGTAAACCCTGCCTTTCGAGTATTCGGCCGATGCCAGTGCGAACCACTGATTCGTCGTCTACCACCAGTATGTGAGACCTGTTTTTCATCTCAGTTGCACCCAATTGTATCATCTCCGCTAATCGTGGGCAGCATAATGCGAAAGGTTGTTCCCTGCCCAGGTGTACTTTCCACTTCAATGGAGCCGCGGTGGGCCTCTATGATTCCCTTGACAATGGCGAGGCCCAAGCCGGTGCCAATGACCTGTCTGGTCTTTGGATGCTTAACTCTGTAAAATTTATCAAAAATTTTAGGGAGTTCTTCCGGAGCAATTCCTATGCCCGTGTCAGTCAATCGCAGTTCGAGGTATTCTCCATGATCCACGGCAGAGAGCGATACCTTGCCCCCTTCAGGAGAGTAATTGATCGCATTGGCAACTAGGTTGATAAAGACTTCTTCCATGCAGCGTTCATCTGCCTGGACCATTGGCATTTCCTCGGGCAAGGAAAGTTCAATTTCTACCCCTTGTTCTCGAGCTCTCTCAGCGAGGAGTGTACAGGTTTCCTTGATGATGCCATTAAGTTGCAAAGGTATTTGCTGCTGTACTGCATGGCCGCTCTCAATGCGAGCCACGTCCAGTAATTCGTTGATCATGTCCAGCAAGCCCTGGATCTTGTCATGGCCGCGTTGCAGTAGTTCCCGCTGTTTGGCAGTGAGTTCCCCGGCCATTCCTTCCAGAATCACACTGTGCTGTTGTTTGATTGCCGCAAGTGGAGAACGCAATTCGTGGGATACCTGCTGAACGAAACGGGACTTCATTTCGTCAAGTTCCTTGAGAGAAGTAATATCGTGAAACACGGTAACGGTGCCCAGCACTTCTCGTTCTGGCCCATACACGAGCCCGGAAAGAGCCCGCAGATGTGTCTGGGCTCGTTCTAGTTCCTGGACAATATACTCATCCTCCTGCTGTTGTTCCTGCAAGAGGAGGCGCAGCGCTTCAGTCAACTGTTCATCGTCGATAAAGTGAGACAGCATGGCCGTTGGAGTTGCCGGGGGAGTGAATCCCAGCAGTCTCATGGCAGCAGGATTGTGAAGAACCACCTCCAGGTTGCGATTGGTCACCAGCACCCCATCAGCCATGCAGGCTACAATAGTGCGGCTACGGCTCTGCTCCATGGCCAGGTCATAGAGGTTTCTTGCTCGTTCTTCCTGGAGCCGCCGAGCCTCCCTTTCCAGGGCCTGCTTTTCCAGGGCTCTCTTTACTAACAGGACCAGATGGTCTGCCCTGAAGGGTTTGGTAATAAAGTCATAGGCTCCTTTCTTCATGCATTCCACTGCACTTTCTACCGTGCCGTGGCCAGTGATGATGATCACTGGAATATCTGGGTAGGTCTGGGTGGTTTCCTCCAGGACTTCAATGGCTCCGAGGACTGGCATTTTCAAGTCGCACAGCAGCAGATTCACGGGATTGGCAGGCAACAGATCCAGGGCTTCCTTGCCATTGACAGCGGTGAGCACCTGGTAACCCTCGGGTGTGAGAATACGACTGCAGCCCTCCCTGACGACTCTTTCGTCATCCACCACCAGAATGATTTCTGCCTGCTCTGCAGCCTGCATGCAATCTCCTGCCTACCGAAGAATTGATGTCTGCCTCTTCCTAAAGGGAGATGGCGGGGTTACCGTTCTGTCTGTCGCTGCTGGAGCGGCTTGGTCTATCTCCCCCTGCGGAGTCTGCAATGCAAGTGGCACAGCAGCGAGGGCTGCCAGCCACTTTTTCTGGATAAACTTTCCCCCTCAGCTGCGACCTCACCCTAGCAATTATTCCGCACCAGATCCCACTGGCAGGGTCACAAGGAAGGTGGCTCCCTGTCCGGCAGGGCTCTGCACTTCTATGCTGCCGCCGTGCCGCTGAATCACTCCATACACAACAGAGAGTCCCAGGCCAGTTCCTTTTCCCAGTGGTTTGGTAGTAAAGAAGGGTTCGAATATCTTGTCCAAATCCTCTGGAGGGATCCCGGGGCCAGTGTCCGAAAATGTCAAGACTATCTGGCTGCCATCAGTCGATGTCTTGCTGACTACGGTGATCTTGCCTTTGCCATCCATAGCGTCAGCAGCATTGAGAATCAGATTGGTAAAAACCTGTTGCAGTTCACCGGGATCTCCAAGGATCTGCGGCAGTGTAGAATCCAGCTGCAGGACAAATTCAATATTATGAAATAGTGCCTGATGCCGCAGGAGTTCCACACTCTGTTTGATGACGTCATTTACGTCAAAGAGAAACTTTTGTCCCAGGGACTGACGACTGAACTCGAGCAATCGTGTGACTATTTGTTTGCAGCGCAATGTCTGGTTGATGATTTCCTGCAGATCCGCACGCCACTGTTCATTGCTGGCAATTTCTTTCATCAGCATATCGGCATAGATGAGAATACCGGCAAGGGGATTGTTGATTTCATGAGCAACCCCTGCAGCCAGTCTGCCCAGAGAGGCGATCTTCTCCGCCTGCACCAGTTGACGCTGGGTTTGTTCGAGTTGACGGCGCATTCTCTCATGCTCCCTGAGATCGGAAAAAATGCCCACACTGCCGAGCTCTCGTTCACCTTCCTGGATAATGGCTGCGGAGAAGTTCACCGGCACCTCTTGTCCCTGTTTGTCAGTAAAAGAGATGCGCGTTGGGTTCAGTTTACCCGGGGGACCGTGTTCGTCAGCGCGCATTTTTCTCATGATCTCCCGGGCCAGTTCTGGATCGTAAAATTGGCTCAACATGCCAGGCTTGCCGACAATCTCTTCCGCCTGGTAGCCGAGAATACGTTCGGCCCCCTCGTTGAAAATCATCACCGTACCCGAGGTGTCCGTGACTACAATGCCGTCAACAGAACTCTGGATAATATTCTGGAGAAAGCTGTTGGCTTTGCGTAGCTGACGTTCGATTTCAATGCGCTTGGTGAGATCGCGAAGATAGACACATACTGTCCTGCCGCTGCCCAGGCGGCAACCGCTCATGCAGGTCTCATAGATACGCGAGTCACCCTGTTCCCAATGGGAAAGCTGCAGAGTGCTGCAAAAGCGCAGCTGCTCCTCGTCTTCAAGATCTGCTCGCTGCAGGAGTTCCTTGACCATTTCTTCGTGCTGGCTGGTGAGCAGCTCAGCGAGTGTCCTGCCTATCAGTTCACTTTTTGGGGAGCCGACGATTTCCGCCATCTTGCTGTTGGCAAAGATGACCCGACACTCCTGGTCCACCATCAGGATGCCCTCTTGGGTCATTTCGGTGAGGATCTCCACCTTTTTCTGGGCTTCCACTATGGGGGTAATGTCACGTATGGCCTCGTAGCCGCCGATGACTCTCCCGGAAGGATCAGTGATGAGAGAAGCGTTTACTACCACCGGGATCTCTCTACCGTCTCTACTGCGGATTACGCGTCTTATACCGGCAAGAGGCCTTCGATACTCCATGGCCTGCCTGAGCACGCACGCATCTGTCTGGCATTCCTTGGTGCAGAGCACCTTGGCACAGGTCATCCGGCCCACTACCTCTTCGCGCCGATAGCCGGTGAGCTCCTCAAGGTAGCGGTTCATGAAGGTGATCACCAGGTCAGGCCCCACCGTGAAAAAGGGAGTGGGAAAATTTTCTAGAATACTGGAGAGAGTGGCCAGCTTGTCCTGAATCTCCGGAAGAGTATCGAGATCCTCCATTGAAGGCCGCAGGATGGCCAGACAGCCTCCAGGAGCGCCCTGTATGTCTTGAATCGCAGAGGCGGATACTGTGAAGGAAAGCCAATTGCCCTGCTCCATTGGCAAGCGAATGTTAGTGCGCAGGGAATTTCGCCTGCCATAGAGCACTTCTTCTACAAAACAGCTACTCCTGGAGTGGGGCTCCAGATGAAAGAGATCGGCGCAGGAGAGAAGAGGTTTTCCAGAAGAAAGGGTTCTTTTGAAAAGAGCTTCTGCCGCATTGTTTAGATAGACCAGGCGTTTGCTACTGTCTGCCACCACCACCGCATCAGTGACGTGGGCAAAATAGCGGTGCAGTTCAGAGCCCCTCAAGTTGCCAGTAGAGGGGGCTTTACCTGCCCTCTCCTGGCTTTGTCTTGCTGGATCAGGACGCTTCACGATAAACCGTTCTTTTCATATTCCCTGCCCCTGGCAGGCACTGGTCGCTGTTGCAGTAAAGATGTGCTCATAGCCCGCCTCTGCAAGATTGTAGAGTTGACAGCCTGTATTGCTTATGGGCCTAGCTGGCCAGTCTAGTGAATTATAAAGGACGCTGAGGCTTTTTTCAAAATGGCGCCCTCTGTCAGCGGTGTTTTGGCAAGCAGCAGCCTCACCATACACGATACGTTGCACATGGCGGTTTACCCTGCTAGGCGCCCGGAGAAAGCAAGCTGGCCGCAGCGTCACTTGCAATAGCAGCAGAATGGCAAGCTGTGGCATAATGGGCGGCATCATTTTCAGTGCGTCCAGTTTTCCTGCTATCAGCTGACATGTGCACTGCAAGTTATAAACAGCAGAGCTCCTCCCTTTCTGCGCTGCTTGCTGGAGGCTGCACCGGTATAGTAATGGCAAAGCAAGCCCCCTGTTCACCTGGATTTTCCAGGACTATGGAGCCAGAGTGCCGCTTGATCACCCCAAAGGCCACGGCCAGGCCCAATCCTGTTCCCGTGCCTGATGGTTTGGTGGTAACAAAGGGTTCAAATATCTTGTCTGCCAGGTCTTGGGGTATACCAGGGCCAGTGTCTTCCACCCGGAGCACTATCTCCCTGCTGCCGGCATGGTCCCAGGTGGAGATGGCGATACGGCCTCTGCCCTCCATGGCGTCGGCGGCATTGAGGAGCAGATTGGTAACTACCTGCTGGAATTCGTCCGGGTCGCCGACGAGCGGGGGCATGTCCTGCTGGAGATCGAGATCAATGAAGATGTTGTGAAAGATGGCCTGGTGTTCCAGCATGGCAACAGCCTGTTCAACTGTGAAATTCACATCGAATCTTATTTTTCTTCCCAGAGACTGTCGACTGAACTCCAGCAGACGGTTGGTAATTTGTTTGCAGCGCAGGGTCTGGGTGATAATTTCCGCCAGATCCTGGCGCCAGGGATTGTTGTCCTCCATTTCTTTCATGAGCATTTCAGCATAGATGAGAATACCGGCGAGAGGATTGTTGATTTCATGGGCCACTCCAGCGGCAAGTCTGCCCAGAGAAGCTATCTTTTCTGCATGAAGGACCTGCCTCTGGCTCTCTTGCAGTTCTCGGCGCAGCCGCAGCTTTTCTTCTGCTCTCTTCAGGGCAACCGTAAGGGCTTCGTCGTGGATGGGCTTGGTGATGAAATCTGAGGCCTTGAGTTGCAGGGCTTTGATGGCAACTTCGATGTCGCCGTGACCGGTGATGACGATCACTTCAGTGTCTGGCGATTCCGCCTTTATATGTCGCAGCAGCGCGATGCCGTCCATGCCTGGCATCTTTATGTCGGTGACTACAAGTGCAGGGTGCTCCCGCCGGAAAAGCTCCAACCCTGCCTCTCCATCAGGGGCAGAGAGCACCTGATAGCCGGCGTCCTGCAGGGCAATTGAGAGCACCTTGCGAATCCCCTCTTCGTCATCAACCAGCAGAAGTTTCTGGCACTGAACAACCATTGTCTTTCCTCGACTAGCTTTGGCCTGCTCTCCTCTGCACCGCAAATGTGCTCGGATCAGTCGTCAATTTTGCGCAAAGTATCACAAAATAACCTGTCAATTGCAAGGCGTTTTGTGAATATTCATCATGTTACAGCAATAGGACAATCTCCAGATGCACCCCTGGTGCACGTGGTGACGCCGTGGCAAAGTCCACCAGGACCGCTTGGGTGGTTTCAGGTCAAGGCAGAGAACGGGTAATTTGGTATCGGATGGGACATTATTACACAAAAGGAAAAAATGGCCTTGAATTTGATAGCTTAGAGGGTTTTTTGTTTACGAGGCGGGGTATTTCCCCCTCTCGCTTGCCGGCGGCCGTTTCTGCAGTATGGATATATCATATTGAAATGTATGACTATTTTATACTGGTACCCTTTTGGGCATACGGTTTGCTCCCCATAAAGCCGTTGAGAAGTCTGCACTTTTTTCAAGTCGCTCTCATTGAGATGTGGAGGCCTAGACCCACGGTGTGGAGTGGAGCCCTATGAACTTGTACGAATTACTGCGAGGCCCTCTGTTGTGGCTGTCCTTTGGGGTGTTTGTCTGTGGGATGATTGTGCGGATCATCCTTTTTGCCAATTTGAGCCTCAAGAAAGACAGGCCCATTTATCGGTTTTTCAACTGGAAGTGGCTGTGGTTGTCAATCTTTCATTGGCTGATCCCCCTGAACCAGACAGCGAAAAAGAATCCCATAGTGACGCTGGTGGGATTCCTCTTTCACATCTGCCTGATTGCCACCCCGCTGCTGCTGCTGGCCCACGGGGTCCTCTGGTACGAATCCTGGCAAATAAGTTGGTGGTATCTTCCTGAAAAAATAGCTGATTACTTGACCCTCGTTACTATAGCTTGCGCCCTTTTCTTGTTAATTCGCCGGCTGGTGTTGCCCCATGTACGAGTGGTGACCACTTTGGCAGACTATGTTCTTCTGCTGCTCACGGCGGCCCCCTTTGTTACAGGATATCTGGCCTATCACCAGTACTTTCACTATGAGACAATGCTTCTGCTGCACATGGCTTTTGGTGAATTGATGCTCGTGGTGATTCCTTTTACCAAATTGAGCCATTTTCTGATGTTTTTCGTTTCCCGGGCAGTAACTGGCATGGAGTTTGGCCGCCGAAGCGCTCCCTCCTGGTAGAGCACAGGGTTAAAATTCAATGTCTGCAGAGGAGGAATGCATGACAGAGACAGCAAGATCTAGCGCCCAACCGTTCAGCAAGGCAGTGGCAGACAGGATGAATGCCCGTCTGAAAATGTGGCTGGAGATCTGTGCCCACTGTGGCCTCTGTGCTGATACCTGCCATTACTATCTTGCCAACGACAGAGATCCGAAAATGATCCCGGCCTACAAGGCCAAGAAAGTGCTGGAAGCGATCAAGAGAAAGGACAGAGTGGACGAGGCATTTCTTGATGACCTCTACTGGCGAGTCTACGGAGAGTGTACCATGTGCCGCCGCTGTACCATGTACTGTCCCTTCGGCATTGATATCGCCACCATCACCAGCATGGGGCGCGGCCTGTGCGTATCCCAGGGAAAGGTGCCTGAGAATCTGGTCAAGACCATTGAGAACTATCTCGAGCATGGCAATCAAATGGCCATAACCAAGGAGGAATGGATAGACACCCTGGAGTGGATGGAGGAAGAACTCCAGGAGGAGCTCCCTGGAGCCACCATTCCCATTGACAAGAAAGGCGCCAATCTTCTCTATACGGTAAATGCCAGAGAACCTAAATTTTATCCCATGGATATTTCCCAGGCTGCCATGATTTTCTATCTGGCGGGCGAGGATTGGACCGTGTCCACCAAGGGATGGGATGATACCAATCTGGCCATGTTTGCCGGCGACCTCAAGTGTGCTGCCTATGTGTCGCAGCTGGTGCGCGATGCTGCCGAGGAACTGGAGGTGAGACGCGTGGCCATTACGGAATGAGGCCACGCCTTGCGTGCGCTTCAGTTTGAAGCGCCTGTCTGGCTGGGCCGTGATCACAAGTTCGAGGTGGTGCACAGCGTCACCCTATTTGCCGAATATGTCCGCGAAGGACGGCTCAAACTGGACAAGACGGTCTTTGCCAATGAGCGGTGCACCTACCAGGATCCCTGCAATGTGAGCCGCAACGGCGGCTGCGGCAGAGATGCCAGGGAAATCATTTCTTATCTCTGCGAGGATTTTGTGGAGATGGAACCTCACGGAGACTACAATTTTTGCTGCGGCGGCGGTGGGGGAGCCATACCCATGGCGGGCCCATTCAGAGAGCGGCGTCTAAAGGCCGGCAAGGTAAAGGCCGTGCAGATCCGGGCAACTGGGGCGACTATCTGCATTACCCCCTGTCACAACTGCTATGATCAAATTCGAGATCTCAACAAAGAATATGACCTGGGTATCCGAGTTCTCTCTTTTAAAGAGATGTTCGAACAGGCCTTGATTATTCCCGAGGAACTAAAAGCCAAAGACGAAGAAGACTGACAGGGCATTGACAAACCACGGCAGATGCTGGGTGGTCTGCGCTGAGGAGGGCGGGCATGCTGTATCGAGGACGTCTACTGGTATGGATAGCGGTCCTGGCCGGAGGAGGGCTCCTGCTGGCAATGCAGTTGCAGGCGCAGCCAGAAGAGATCGTTTTGCAGGACCAGGTGGTGTTCGGCCAACATCAGCGGCCTCCTGTGGCGTTTCCCCACATGCTTCACATAGATGCAGACCTCGACTGCACAACCTGCCACCATCGTTTTCAGCGCGGTGAGAACGTCCTAGACGAGTCAGAGTTAGAGGAGGGTGCAGAGGGGATCAGCTGCTCTTCCTGCCATAAAAACAGCGCCGGCTTCCAATTTAGCCCCGAGGTTGACCCCACGAAGAAGATATTGAGGCAGGCCTATCACCGTATGTGTATCGGCTGTCACCGCGGTATGAGGAAAAAAGAGGTGAAAGGCGGGCCTGTGGCCTGCGGTGAATGCCATATTAGGCCCAAGTCGGCCCAGCCCTGACTCGGCTTCGCACCTGGGCGGCTACTTTACTGGCAGGGTGATGGTGAAAAGAGTACCCTTGCCCGGTTCACTCGATATTTGAATGGTTCCCTTATGGCGGTCAATAATGCCGTACACTGTAGAGAGGCCCAGGCCTACACCCTTGCCCTCCTTCTTGGTTGTAAAGAAGGGATCGAAGATCCGCGGCAGGTGTTCTTCGCTGATGCCACAACCAGTATCGGCCACACTCACCTTGATTTCTTTTTTCTCGCGATGATAGCGACTCGAGATGGACAGAGTGCCGCCCTGGGGCATAGCATCCATGGCGTTGAACATGATGTTGAGGAAACATTGCTGAATTTGATCAGCATCAGCGGGCAAGGTCGGCACCTGGGGATCCAACTCGGTTTTGATGGTGATGTTGTGGAGCTCCAGATTGTGTTCACTGAGGGTGATGCAGCGACTGAGCAAGTCATTGACGTTTACTTCACAGACTTCCAGCTTGGATTTTCGGGAAAAGGCCAGCAGGCTGGAGACGATTCTCGAGCATCTGCTGGTTTCGCTTTCCATGAGGGTGAGGTACTTCTGAAACTTTTCTCTATATTCCGGGGTGAGCTGACCTCGCTTGAGAATTCGCAGCATGAGTCGGACGTAGTTGAGGATGCCGGACAGGGGATTATTGATTTCGTGAGCCACGCTGCCCGCCAGTTTGCCGAGAGATATCATCTTGTCCTGGTGCAGCAGTTTGGCCTGATCAGCAAATTGTTGCTCCAGCTTTCTTATGTCTCTGAGATCACGGAAGAAGGCAACAATGCCGATCTCCTCGTCTCCTTCGAAGAGGCTGCTGGCTGAGAGCTGTACCGGCACGTTGCTGCCATCTTTGGCAATGAGGGTGTTTTCGTATACGGACAGTCTGTATTTGCCGCCATAATTGTCGCTGTAGAGGATCTGTTTGATCCTGTCAGCATCTTTCGGGGAAAAGAAGAAATCAAAAGACTTCTTGCCAATAACCTCCTCTTTGGTATAGCCGAGCATTTTTTCCAGACTTCTATTGAAAGTGTTGACGATGCGCTGCCGATCACAGGCGAGAATGCCGTCCATGGAGCTCTCGATGAGATTTTTTTGAAAGTTGTATGTCTCTGCGAGCTTGTCTGCCGTGTCCATCCATCTCTCTTCCAGCACAGCCGTATAGTCGCGCAGCTCCTTTCTGGTGTGATAACGTTCCTTGGCCCGTTTGAGGGCGATTTCCAGGGCTTCATTATGAATAGGTTTGGTAATGAAATCAGAGGCATCGAGTTGCAGCGCCCTTATTGCCAGTTCCATATCCCCATAGCCGGTGATAACGATCACCTCCCTGTCCGGGTCCTCGGCCTTGATTCTGCGCACCACCTCGAGCCCGTCCATGCCGGGCATGCGAATGTCGGTGATGACTATCTGACAAGGATGCTGGCGCAGCAGTTCAATGCCGCTTTCCCCATCTGCTGCTGTGAATACTGTGTAGCCGGCATCTGTCAATTCAATGGCCATGACTTTGCGGATGCTCTCGTCGTCGTCTATGAAAAGGATACGCCACTTCTTGGCAATCATGGCAGCAGATCTCCTCTGTTGCAGTCTCGAGGGCTGGGGCTGATATGCTCCTCCCAGCGGACAGCACTGGCCATCGTGCCAGGCAGTCCCGAAACTGGAGAATGGCCCGCCTCCCCACGAGGTGCCCCGCGGGCAGTTGTCTCTACTTTTCTGGTTGCAGGTACCTTTCGGGCATGACAATCAGCATGATTGTTTACTATAACAGCACTTACTCTAGCATAACAAGTTGCCTTCCTGCTCATGCAGCCTGGCCACAGGCAGGCGGCAGGTCACTCGGGGTGTGGTGGCTGAGGTCCGCGACTCTCTCCCGAGCATGGGGGGCACTTTTGGATCAACCGTGCTTGTGATAGAATTTCAGCCAATACCGGTCCAATATCAAACCTGGACACTTGAGGGCTGAGCGGCCTCGACAGAGGAAGACAACCGGAGCCTTGACAAAGGTGGGGAGGAGAGCCATGCCGGTCACCCGGGCTGCAACTGATATCATTTTTCATGAACAATTGAGCCAGCTGTTAGAGAACTTAGGAATCGGTGTCTTCACTGTGGACAGGGATCGTCGTATCACTTCTTTCAATCAAACTGTCCAGAGACTTACAGGCTTCAGTGAGGAGGAGGTGCTCGGCAGACAGTGCTACGATGTATTTTACAATGACCTCTGCCACGGCGAGTGCATGTCCCGGGACGATATCCAAAAGGCAGGAAGGCCACAGGCCTTTGACATGGAAATTCAAGACCAGAAAGGGAATCGTCACCGAATCACCAAGCTGGTTTCTCCCCTGCTGACCAGCGATGGGCGTGTGAGCGGCTGCATTGAAATTTTTCAGGATTTTTCTATTTTCAGCGAACTGCTCGAACGTATCCGCTATGGTGAACACAGACTCAAGCTCATTCTTGATAATCTGGACATTGGCATCTTTACCGTCAACAGAAGCGGCCATGTTATGTCTTTCAATTCAGTGGCTGAGACAATCACCGGCTACAAGCGCCGGGAGATTCTCGGCCAACACCACGCCAAGTTCATGGGCTGTGACCGCCCGGAGGTGAGATGTCTGCTGAATGAGTCGATCAAGACCGGGAAAAAACTCGCAGATCATCACAGTCATCTGGTCACCAAGGACGGTTTGAGTCTGCCCATACGGGTAAGTTTCCTGGCCCTGAGAAACGAGAGTGGCCAGATTGTGGGGGGCCTGGGAACTTTTCAAGACATCTCCCTGATCCAGCAGCTCAATCGTGCCATAAGCAAGACCTATACCCTCGACGATATGGTCGGCAAAGATGGATTGATGCAGCAGATCTTCGAGATTGTGCCGGTGGTTGCTGCCAGCGAGGCGAATGTGCTCATCGAGGGTGCCACCGGTACCGGTAAAGACCTGCTGGCCAAAGTAATCCACAAAATTTCCAGACGCAAGGACAAGCCTTTTGTAAAGGTGAACTGCGCAGCGCTGCCGGACAGCTTGCTCGAATCTGAAATGTTCGGCTATGTGAAGGGGGCCTTCACCGGCGCAGACCAGGACAAGCCTGGAAGGTTCCAGGAAGCGGATGGCGGCACGATCTTTTTGGACGAGATAGGCGATTTGCCCCTTTCTTTGCAGGCAAAGCTTCTCAGAGTACTCGAAGACAGGGAGTTCTATCCTCTAGGTGGCAGAAAGCTCACGCGGGTAGACGTACGCATTATTGCCGCCACCAACCAGGGGCTGGAGCGTCTGGTGAGAGAACGAAGGTTCAGAGAGGATCTTTATTACCGCTTGCATGTCATGCGCCTGGAATTGCCGCCGCTCAACAAGCGGCGGGGCGACATCCCTCTGCTGATCGATCGCTTCATCAGGCGCTACAACGCTACCAAAGGAACAGCTATTGGCAGAGTCTCCGAGCAGGCCATGGATGGGCTCCTCAACTATCAATATCCTGGCAATATTCGCGAATTGGAGAACATCATGGAACATGCCTGCATCCTCTGCCAGGGAAGTGTCATAGAGTGGCGGCATCTCCCGAAATATCTGAGGGTGCCGCTCGACCAGAATCACCATGAAAGGCCTGCTACAGAGTGGCAGACCTCCGAACATGGCGAGCATGATCAGGAAAAAAGGCAAATATTGACGCAACTTCGCCAGAACCAGTGGCATAGGCAAAAGACAGCCAGGGCCCTCGGCATTGACCGCACTACTCTGTGGCGCAAGATGAAAAAGCACAATATCGTGCCTTAGTGCATCGATTCGCAGATACTGTGACGTATTCTGCAGATTTACCTCGAAGCAGTTTCTCAGTCAGCACTAAGTCCTGTGTCAATAAGTTCGTCATTTAACTTATGCATTGAAGGACTTGGCTCGGAAAGTAATTGATATGGTTGCTGCTGCAACGGTTGTTGCAACAATGTTGCATCATGAGCGCAACACAGTAACCATTGAAATTAGCACCAAATAACATAGAAATGTTGCTATTTATGTTGCATCTCCCCATCCCTGCAAGACTCTGGTATATAGCCTCTCTAGTGATTTAAAGTTAGTAATATCAACTACTTGTAGCAGCCATTTTAATCCAATTCCAGATGGCATGGACCTGGCATGACTTTGAATTGAACCCTGCCTCCTGCAAGGAGCATCATGGCTTTTTCCGGAACTGCCCAGTCAATCCTAGGTGCCCTGGCAAACTTCAAACGGAGCTTGGGCCTGCAATTGAGCCTGGTAGTAGGCGTCATCTTTCTAGTGGCAGTGCTCGTCTTTACTTACTCCCTGGTTTCCTTCCAGGAAAAACTGGCCTTCCAGCGCATGGTGGACAATGTGGGCCGCTTCAGCGATGCTGTCAAACGAAGCACCTACTATAGCATGCTCAAGAACCAGCGAGAGAGTTTGCACGAGATCATAAAGGCAATCGGGGCGCAGCCAGGTGTAGAGAAGATCAGAATCTTCAACAAGAACGGCGCCATCATGTTCTCGAGCCTCAAGCAGGAGATCGGCACCAATGTGGATATGCAGGCCGAGGCCTGTTATGCCTGTCACCGGCGGGATAGGCCTCTCGAGCGCTTGAGCATGGGGGATCGCAGCAGAATTTACCGCAATCCGAGCGGCTATCGCGTCCTGGGGATGATCAATCCCATCTACAATGAGCCTAGCTGTTGGCAGGCCAGCTGCCACTATCATCCTGAATCTCGTACTGTTCTTGGTGTACTCGACATAGGCTTGTCTCTCAAAGAGCTGGATCAGGAGATCAGTGCTACCAAGACCAGGACGGTGCTCTTTGCCCTGTTGATGTTCGTCGCGGTGTCCGCCATCATGGCGGTATCTGTGAACCATTTCGTAAACAAACCCATTCGTCGCCTGGTTTCAGCCACCAAAGAGATAGCCAATGGCAATTACGACCAGGATCTGGGGCCGGTTCCTGACAATGAGATCGGTCATCTTGCCCTCTGTTTCGACGAGATGCGGCGCAATATTGGTGAGCAGGCTCGAGCGCTGCAGAGAAGCAAACAAGAGTATCAGATGCTCTTTGAAGAGGTGCCTTGCCAGATAACAGTGCAGGACCGTGAATTCCGCATAGTAAGGACAAATCGGGCCTTCGAAGAAAAATTCGGCAATCAGGTGGGTGAATACTGCTATCGGGCCTACAAAGGCAGGGATAGCAAGTGTGAGGTGTGCAGTGTAGACAAGACCTTTCGGGATGCTCAGCCCCACTCCAGCGAGGAAGTCGTGGTGAAGAAGGACGGCAGCAAGGCCTATATTTTGGCATTCGCCACTCCAATCTTCAATGAGGCAGGTGAAGTCACGGCCGCCATGGAGGTCTCCCTCGACATCACCCAGGTGCGTGAACTGGAAGAAGAACTTAAGCGCTCCGAGGAGAAGTACCGCACGCTTTTCAACAGCGACCCCAATCCAATATTTGTCCTGGACTATCATACCCTGGAGATCCTCGATGCTAATGAGCGGGCTCTGGAGGACTATGGCTACTCCAGGCAAGAATTGCTGGGCAGGAGTTTTCTGGATCTTGCCGATCCTGAAGAGAGGGAAAGACTCAAGAGAGCCCCATGGCATCAGAAGAGCGCTATCTACAAGGTAAGGCACCGCACAAGGAGCGGTGGGCAACTCGTGGTGAACATCAGCTTTTCAAACCTGAGCCACATGGGGCAGGATGCGATCATCGTTACCACCTCAGACGTGACTGAACGGGTGAGAAGTGAAGAGCAGCTGGTGCAGGCAGGCAAGATGGCCACCCTTGGGGAAATGTCGGCAGGTGTGGCTCATGAGTTGAATCAGCCTTTGTCAGTGATAAAGACTTCGTCCAGCTTTCTCCTGAAAAAAATTGCCCGGGGCGAGCAGATGGACGCTGAAATCTTGCAGACTCTTGCGGAAGAAATGGACAGTCAGGTGGATCGAGCTTCGCAGATTATCAATCATCTCCGCCAGTTTGGCCGCAAAACAGAGATTCGCAAGGTCAATGTCCAGCTGAATGAGTGCATAGAGGGAAGCTTCACCGTGCTCGGCCGCCAGCTTGAAGTACATGGCATTCGGGTGGAGCTCGATCTAGACGGCAATCTGCCCCCTATCAAGGGAGACAGGAATCGGCTGGAACAGGTATTTCTCAACCTTATTATGAACGCCCGTGATGCCATGGACGAGAAAGAAGCGCTCAGCCGAGACGAAAAGGTGGACAAGGTGCTCACCATTGCTTCCTACCAGGAGCATGGTGAAGTGGTGGTAGAGATTGCCGACACCGGTGTGGGCATGAGTGAAGCAGTGCGGGAAAAAATTTTCGAGCCCTTTTTTACAACCAAGCCGGTTGGCAAGGGCACCGGCCTCGGCCTTTCCATCAGTTTTGGCATAGTCAGAGACTACGACGGCCGCATTGAAGTGGAAAGCGTGGAGGGGCAGGGCACTCTGTTCAGGCTGAGGTTTCCTGCTGCCGAAGAGGAGAGGGAGGAGGCCATGGAGGTGGCAGGTGGCTGAAGCAGATAGGCACCGGCTTCTTCTGATCGACGATGAGGAGGGCATCCGCAAAGTGATGGCTATAGCCCTGCGTGATGCCGGCTATGAGGTCTTGCTCGCCGAAAGCGGCGAACAAGGCATTGAGGTATTCACGCGTGAACGTCCCATAATTGTGCTCACTGATATCAAGATGCCAGGGATGGACGGGCTCGACGTATTGCGGAAGGTCAAAGAGATGGATGCGGATGCCGAAGTGATCATGATCACCGGCCATGGTGAAATGGAACTTGCTATTCGCGCTTTGCAGTTAGAAGCCTCTGATTTTATTACGAAACCTATTCACGACGAAGCTCTAACCCTGGCCCTGAAACGGGCGGAGGAAAAGATCAGTCTCAGGAGGCAACTGCGTGACTACACAGAAAACCTGGAGCGTAAAGTGGCGCAAGCCACAGCTGAGATCAAAAGAATCAACGATTTTCAGGCAAGCTTGATCGACAATTCTCTGGATGGCATTGTGGCTGCCGATGAACAGGGCCGCCTGGTGATTTTCAACAGTAGTGCTCAGAGGCTGACCGGCTACGGCTACCAGGAGGTAGTGGGCAAGCTGCGGCTTCAAGATCTCTTCCCTCGCCAAGTGGTCGAGCATTGGTGTCGGTTTGGGGAAGAGGGGCAGCATGCTGGCACCGTGAGCAGGGGAGACTATCTGGACGCTACCATCAGAGACCGCAGCGGCAGAGACATTCCGGTTCGTACCACTGGGGTGACACTGCGCGATCAGGAAAGAGTGATCGGCTGTGTTGTCTTCTGCCAAGATTTGCGCGAGATCCACCGTCTGCAAGCACAGTTGATTCAAACCGAACGGCTGGCAGCAACAGGGGAGACTGTGGCCAGTTTGGCACATGCCATCAAGAATATAGTTGGTGGCCTGAAAGGCGGCATGTTTGTGGTCAATAAAGGTTTCGAAGGAAACAATCAGCAGTATCTGAGGCAAGGCTGGGACATGGTGCAGCGCAACATTGGCAAGATATCTACCCTGGCTATGGATCTGCTCACCTACTGCAAAGATCGCCGCCCTGAATTCACGCTGACGGAGGCAGCTCAAGTGGTAGCCGAGGTGGCGGAGTTGCTCAAACCACGAGCAGATGAATTTGGCGTTAAGCTGATAATAGAGAGCACGGGCGATCAGCAGCCGGTGGCTATGGATGCCAACGGCATTCATCAAAGTCTGGTCAATCTGGTCAACAACGCCATTGATGCCTGTCGCCCGGAGGTCTGTGGACACCGGCATGGAAAGGTTGTACTCCGCACCTGCCGGCAGCCTGGGTGGGCGGTTTGTTTTGAGGTGGAAGACAATGGCTGCGGCATTGCCGAAGAGGATAAGAGCAAGCTTTTTACCACCTTCTTTAGCACCAAGGGGGCCGAAGGCACCGGCCTCGGTCTACTGAATGTGCAGAAAATTGTTGATGAGCATGGCGGTCGTGTGGAGGTGGAATCGCGAGTAGGCAGGGGTTCACTGTTTCGAATCTTGCTTCCTGAGAGGCCAGGGGAAGGTGAGCAGGGAAGCAGCGAAAACGATCAAGTGCTCGATACCAGTGCCCAGTAGGACCAGCCAGTACGGGAGGGAGAAAGAGCTATGGTGCAATACAGCAACATTTTGTTTTGCAGTGACTTTTCTGAAGAGGCAGAGATGGCCTTTCACCATGCCGTAGATTTCTGCCAGCGCTATGGTGCCAGGCTGCATGTACTCCATGTGCTTCACTCGGGCTACAAATACCTTCGCCATGTGGTGGACGAATATGTGGAGGAAGGCCAGGATGAGCAAACTGCGGATCCTGAACTGCTTGCCAAGGCGGAAGAAGATCTCAAAAAGAGGTATCAAGGAAGACTGCAGGAGTGCCGGGAGGTGAACTTTCAGGTCAGGGTCGGGGTGCCTTTTGTGGAAATTGTTCGCTACGCCCGGGAGAACAAGGTGGATTTCATCATAATGGGCGCATCCGGGAGTTCTGAACTCAACAAGCAGAGTTTTGGCAGTACAGTGGAGAATGTGGCCAGAAGAGCGCACTGCCATGTAATGGCGATTCGCAATCCAGAAAAGGCCTTCAAACTGCCTGGCTGAAGAAGGCACAAGTCAGCCGGGGCTGCTCGGCCACGGCTGCCGCCTGCCAGGGAGCCGGAGCTACCCTGAAAGCGTGTAGCGAGGAGGTATGGTTGTATGAAAAAGAAAAAAGTGCTAGTGGTGGACGATGAACTCGATATGCGCACCTTTATCTCCACCCTACTCGAGACCAGCGGCTATAAACCGATCATTGCCACCAATGGTGAAGAAGGTTTGCAGAAAGCCCTGGCTCACCAGCCGGAGGCGATAATTCTCGATGTGATGATGCCCAAGGAAGGCGGCATCCAGATGTATCGAGAGCTGCGAACCAACAAAGAGCTGCGGCACATTCCTGTCATAATGTTGTCGGCCATTTCTCGCAGGACTTTTTTCCACTCGCAAAAGATGTTGAATACCTACCGCGGCCAGGAGGTCCCAGAGCCGGAAGCCTATCTGGAGAAACCGCCTGAGACAGAGGAGTTCCTACGCACTCTGGAAAACTGCCTCGGCTGTGTGTCGGAAAAAAATGCTGCCCCAGAATCCTGAGGGATTTAGCCTGGCTTGCCAGCGCGAGTCCCGGCAGCAAGCAGGTCAGCGCAAAGCGGCAGTGCCTGTACCAGAGCATATCTTTTGCTAGATGAGGTATGAAGCATGGCAAAGAACATAGGCGTGTATGTCTGCCACTGCGGCACTAATATCGCCGGCAAGGTGAACACAGAAGAAGTTGTGGCTTTTGCCAGGGGGTTGAAAGATGTAATTGTGGCCCGGGACTACAAATTCATGTGCTCGGACCCCGGTCAGGAAATGATCCAGCAGGACATCCGCGACTTTGGTTTAAACAGAGTGGTAGTCGCCTCCTGTTCTCCTCGGCTGCACGAAAAAACCTTTCAGGGGGCATGTCAGAGGGCCGGTGTCAATCCCTACCTTTTCCAGATGGCGTGCATCAGGGAACACTGCTCCTGGGTGGTGGAAGATCCCGCAGAAGCAACGGACAAGGCAAAAGCGCTCGTGGCAGCCGCGGTCAGCAGGGTGCACTACCATGAGAGTCTGGCTGCCCGGGAAGTGAGAGTGCATCCTGACGTCCTGGTCGTGGGAGCAGGTATTGCCGGTATTCAGGCAGCCCTGGATATTGCCAGGTCGGGCAATCAGGTTTATCTGGTGGAAAGGGAGCCTTCCATTGGGGGACACATGGTGCAGTTCGACAAAACTTTCCCCACACTTGACTGTGCCGCCTGCATTTCCACGCCCAAGACAGTTGCGGTGACACAGGAGCCCAATATCCACCTGCTTTCTTATTCCGAAGTGGCCGAGGTGAACGGCTACGTGGGAAATTTTACCGTCAAAGTTAGGAGAAAACCCCGCTATGTTCGCGAAGACCGCTGTACCGGCTGCGGTCTCTGTGCAGAGGCATGTCCGGTGTCTGTGCCGAGCCAGTTCGATGAATATCTGGGAAGCCGCAATGCCATCTACCGTCACTTTCCCCAGGCTGTGCCCATTACCTTCACCATAGACAAGAAGGATCGGGCGCCATGTGTAGTGAGTTGTCCTGCGGGGGTGAATGTGCAGGGCTATGTGCAGTTGATAGGCCAGGGCAAGTATGTGGAGGCGGTGCAGTTGATCATGGAGCGTTTGCCGCTGCCCGGGGTATTGGGTCGGGTGTGTCCGCATCCGTGCGAGTATAGC
>JAFDGZ010000015.1 GCA_019309045.1 Deltaproteobacteria bacterium
TTGGATTTAGTAACCCCATCAATTATCGAGTTTGGTCCTCCTTCATACCCTTCCTCGGTTTACCAATATTATTTCTTGCTGATTTCAGTAGAGGTATGATATCTTACAAGAGATTTATTATGGTTAGTATATCTCACGTTATTGTTCACACATCATGAAGGTGGCACCGGAGATATCATCTTCGCCGCCAGTCAGAAAAGGTATGACTCCTTTCCACCTCAATTAGAGTAGAAGCGGCAGCGGCTGGCCGCCAGAACAATCGCAGTTCATCCGCGAAGAGAACTCGGCAATATTACCTGGAAAAAACCTGTACAGTCTATTTTGGGGCGAGGACTGCCAGCATAACTGTACCCTAAAGGCAAAGCAGCCCAACGCTGAGCGAAGATAAGAAGTTGCAGGAGATGGAGCAACAGATCAAAAATGCTTAATTTCACTATGTGGAGCCGATTGCAGGCAATGGAGTTTGCATAAATTCCACAACCTACCAGGGAGTCAGTCGTGCAGTTGTCAGCTCTGAGTGTTGCAGCATGGATTTTTTTGCCCGTCTTCATATTTGTCTCGGCGTCCGCGGTGCAGGCTGCGCCGCCACCAGACATCTTCCATGTCTCACCCACAGGCGTGAACGACGCTTCGAGAGCTGGCTCCGAGTCAGAACCCTGGCGTACCATCAATTACGCACTCTCGAGGGCCGAGGTTGGCAGCGGCGATGTCATTGTGGTGAATAGCGCCGGAATCGATGGCAACGGCGATTACGTGGAGGTAGTAACGGTGGATAAGAGTGTCAAGATTCGCGCCAATTCCTCGGACCCATCACAACCGGTGGTCAGACCATCTAACGCATCATTCAGTGTGTTCATTGTAACTGCTGACGGAGTTGAAATAAGTGGTCTTCGTATTTACGGCAGTGAAGCTAGAGCAGCCATCCGTTTGAACAACGTGAGCGGTTGCCTGATCGAAGGAAATTCCCTGGGCGGACCGGATGAGAGCAAAAGGAACTATTTTGGTGTTTGGGTTGACCACAGCTCACAAAATGTGGTCAGAAACAATACTTGCCAATACAACAAGATTGGCATCGACCTCTATTACAGTTCGGCAAACATTATTTACAACAATAGCTTGCAAATGAACTCAGAAAGCAACATCAACTTCCTATACTCCCATGCCAACCTCATACTCGGCAACACACTCCTCGATAGCAGCGGTGGAGGCAGCGGTCTTCACCTCGAGGTGGGCTGGCAGCAAAATATCATCTCTGGGAATTCTGTTGAAGGCAATGGAACAGGCGTCGAGTTGGGAAGCTCCACATCGACCAGGCTAGGCGGCATCATCACTGCCAACCGCTTCCTCGATAACACGGTCGGGCTTTATTTACCAGCGAATGCCCTGAACCACTTCTTCTTTCTCAATCATTTCGAAAATGATACCAATGTTGACTCTGCCGCAAGTGAGTATCCTCTCAGTGCCTGGGGCCCTCTTTTTTACCAGTTTTCCGGTCGATATTTTAGGGTGCCGCTGGGCAACTATTATTCAGATTATGCAGGCAGCGACAGCAACGGTGACGGTATTGGCGAAACATCTTACGGTGGAGCAGGCTATCTGGACCATTATCCCCTTGTAGAGCAAATAGTGTCATACAAGCTTTTCGGGTGGAACCTGGGGCCAACAGGTTTGTCCACTACACTTAACGATGAAGACATCGGAGGTCCTGGAAAAGTGTTGACTCTGGCCGCACACGCCAAGGCGATTTTTTCAACCGCCAAGCCCTTCGGCGAATTTTCAGCTGTATTTCCAGGAAGCAGCAGTGGAACCCAGCCAGCCATCTGGAACGGCTGGCTCACCTTCGCTTCGCCCCCGGCGGCGGACCATTCCGTGTCGATTACTTTTGGGTCAAGTAAGGGGTATCCCAGCAGCTTTGAGCCCAGCAGTGCCTCAGCTGATATCTCAGGAGATGGGACCAACTACATCTTTTTTTTCACAGCCACGCCAGGGGCATTCAGGGTACAACGGGGCAGGCACCTGGCAGTGTGCCTCGAAAACATGGCTGACACCGATCTGCAAATAATGGTGGGTGGTGCAGCCTGCATGTTCTATGCACCGGCAGGCAGTCATCCTTACAGCCCTTTGTCACCGCTGCTCCTTTTGCTTGGTGGTTGATTGGCAAAATGAAAGTGCACCCCTATCACTGCCCGAATGCTGCTGCCTAACCTGGAGGCTGAGGTAGTGGCCAGCATTACAATTGCGCCACGGCGTAATTGCTTGCCGAAATAGATAGCAACACAGGACAACGAAGGCTAAAGCTGCGGCTGCCAACTGGTTGCCGTATCTTCAATCGCCTGTCATGCCTGGTTGCCGATACTGGTTATCAGGTGCACTTTCATTTTGCCATCAACCGATACGACCTAAACTAGCTGAGTTTAATCAAGACCCAGCAGAAGCTCCATAATCATAGGCGAATTGCCATAAACAAGCAAAAATTTTTGGTCGACTTTATGGATGACTCGCAGCATTCGCTCAATTAATGTAACTCTAAGTCCGTAAATACGTGGCGGCAATCGCTTGAAGTTGAACTGAAACATCTTCTCAAATGTCTGCTTAGCAGGTACATTTATATCTTTTTCTTGTCCAATAGATAGGGCAAAATCATACTCGTACTTAACAAATTCAACCCTAAGCGCTAGCTTCTCAACCGAATAGGGAGCGAGATTTTTGACTTTCACCTTCAACTTTATGGTTTCGCCCGAGCGCACTACGGGAATTGTAGCGTTGTTTGGATTTGGTTGGAACTCGACAGTTAGCTCAACACAGGGAGTGGCGAAATAGAGGTTGTCAACTTCACCTACCTGGTACAAAAAATTCTCATCTTCGTTCTCGTCATCAGGATCTTCTTCAATGCCGTCGATAACAATACTCCAAACACAGTCGCCTGGTTCGTCTGCATCGCCGATATAGCCGATAAATTCATTATTCTTCTTGTTCCTGTATTCAAGGTCCCCTGCAGGAATGATGAAACGGGTAAGCGCATAGGTGTTCCAGTTGCGCTCGAGCGCCACTCTTTTCTGACATTTTTCGAAGTCAATCACATATTGAGATTGGCCATCCGGAATATTTCCTGCCCGCACCCCCATCAGTCGATGATTGGCGGGAGAGGTGACGAAGTCGTAGGGCAAAATGACCACTGGTGTGTCCTCCGGGGCATTTTCAACAGGCAGAGGCCAGCGAAATTTTGTGGTGTGCAAGGTAACGCCGAGACCGGCGAGTTCAGTATAGAGGCCCGGTTCATAGCTTTCGAAATCGACAAACATATCGAGCGAGTATTTGCGATAATCCTCGAACCGGTCTCGAGCATCTTCTCCGGTAACAAGTTCTCCAGCATAAGCCTTCCCACAACAAACGAATATAAGTGCAGCAAGAATGATTAAATTTGAATGCACTTTTTTATTCATTATGACCCCCTGTCTCGGCCTGTCCTGCAGATATTGAATTGACAGGAACTCGTTCTCACACGGAAGCAATATGGATTGACAAAAACAAGCTTTTGTTGTTTGAGGTAAAACTTATATTAAAATTGATTGGAATTCAGTTTGGATGGCTGGTATTATACGACAGAAAACCGTTCCATGTCAAATTTCATGGGCAACATTTGACAACGGTTCAGTGTTCTTTAAATCTCAACAGTGTGAATTGGCAGGGACAAAATAACTACATCAAATTTATCTCAAAATAATATGCGATTCATATTTAGTCATTTCTTTGCTATCTAGCCGATTATATTTAACATAATACACATAACCGGCAAGCATTCTCGAGCTCTTTCTTGCATTATTATCGAACTATTCATCCAACAACAGCAACTCCACGCCAGGTGAATTGGCTCCCGATGTGATGTATTTTTTGACTTTGAGTGTATTGTCTTCTACGAAGGCAACAACAGGCTGCCCTTTGTAAGCCGCAATATCAACAGTCGAAATTGTGCTCGAGGTCGACTCGGAAGGATCAGGAAGAGTGGTCCAACAACAGAAACATATGCTGCAAGGGCACCACCGGGCGGCTACCTGCCGGGGCGAAGAGCATAGCGGCGGCGCCGCCTGTCATCATTTCCAGATCCGTGGCGCCCGTGTTGGTCAAACGGACGGCCAAGGCTTTGCCCTCGGGCAGAACGAAGACATTTTTTTCAGCAGTGAAATGAAGGATGTGATCCGCATCGTTGCCCACGACGTCGGCAACAGGCCCAACTGCTTGAAAATTGGCCCCTCCGGGATCACTTGTGCCAAAAGTAACTTCTACAGTATGCCCGACTGGCGGGGGAGATGCAAAAGTCAACCAGCCCGTCCAGGTAGTTTGGGAACTCGGGTTGCCGCCTCTGAATATCCAGCGTGCCACGGCAGGAGTGCTAAATGAAAAAATTGTGCTGTGAACTGCATGCAAGGTAACAACCTCGCCTTGCAAAGAGTAGCTATTTATGTAGAGTCTACCGATTCCACCAACTCTAGCCAGGAAGAAGCCGTGAAGGATGTATGAATCTGCCGACTTGACAAGGGGTTGGTTGTCCCGGTAACTGGCCGTGGAGTAAGGCGTATCGCCAAGGCCGTCGCCATTTGCATCCGTACCGCTGTAATCCGAATAATAGTTGCCTAGAATACTTTTATAATAATTCCGGTAAACATAGAAGAGAGGCGACCAGGAGCCGAGGTAATATCCGCTAGCTGTCGAGTTGATATTGGTGGTGTTGTCGAACTGGTTTCGGAAGATGCTGTTGCTCGCGGCAGACGCTGGCACGTACATTCCCTCGATATTGTTAACAATGGTATTGCCTGCAATGATCCCGTCTACCATGCCGTCCAGGTCGATGCCGGTACCACCGAGTTCAATAACATTCCCCGTGGCCACATTCTGATTGGTGGAGGCCCCGAACTTGAGTCCTGCATCGTTGCTATGCTGGATTCTGTTAAAGGTGAGGACGTTTGCGGATCCAGCCTGTATGAGAACGATACCAATCTTGTTCCAAGTGAGATTATTGTCTTCGACCACATTGCCCGACGTCTGCCACAAGGTGATGCCGCTATTGGTATTATGATCCACGAAGTTGCCTTTGATAACGTTCTGATAGCCAAGGCTCACCATGATGCCATGAGCGTTCTTCGCGGATGAATTGAGACCACAGTAGTTTCCCTCGATCAGGCATTTGCTCACTCCGTTCAACTCGATAGCGGCTGCGGTGTCGGCGCCGTAAATGAGGAGATTTTTTATCTCTACGCCATTCATCCTCACGTTGAAGACGTCGGCGGTTGACAGTGCAGCTTTGACTGTAGGCAGAAATGTACTGGAAAGGTCACCATAAATCTTCACACTCTTGTCGACGATGACGTTATCCAGGTAGTCGTCGTTGTCCTCCACCCCGTCACCCACAACCATGATGATATCACCGCCGCCCACCTCGCCTCTGGAGAGAGCGTAGCTGATACTGCGCCACGGCTCCCCTTCAGAGCCGTTTCTCCCGGCCACATCAATTCCCGAAGGGGACACGTAAAAGGTGTCCGGCGGTGGAGCGGACAGAGCGACGGACGCCAATGTCAGGGAAAAAATCAAATAGAACAAACCACCAACGGTAATGATGAGACCGCCGCTGCGCATCAGAGCCTCCCTTCTATTTCTGGGGATCGCTGAAAAGGGTATTAATCTGGCACAAACTGACAGAGCTCAGCCGCCCTTCGAGTCCTGTTCGGACAAGTGAGACATACCTTTCCATCTTCGTAAACCCTGGAATAGGCAAAAATCAACCTGAGCCGGTCATGTAAGGCCCCTATTAGTAGCACTTTAGTGCCACCCATCTTAGTGGTGGTTGTTGCCTTCACTTAGTTTTTAAGATGTGACCCCTATTCACACAATTTCATAGGAGTGTAGCTAGCTTTTTCAGAGTCTCTTCCACAACCTCTACGGGCAGATTACATATCAATTCTGCTTTCCGCGCTCGCCAATCCAGGCTCTTCACCTGATCACTTAATATCACCCCGGTCACATCAAGTCCCTTTGGAATGAGGACCTCAAACGGGTATCCTTTCACCGACTTGGTGACAGGACAGAAAAGGGCGAGTCCCACTTTTCGGTTATATGCTCTGGGGGAGAGGGCTAGAGCTGGTCGTCTTTCCGCCTGCTCATGTCCCGCTTGAGGACTCAACGTGATCCAAACCACATCACCACGATCAGGAACGTACACCATCGGATCTTACCAGATCTCCTTGCCTACAGGAGGACCGAAATCAATTTCACTGTGCCGGTTCTCCTCTGTCACTCCAACCAGAAGGTCCTCAAGGCTATAAGCGGTTTCTGAGGCTCGGGACACCACTATTTTCCCTTCAACCAGAGAAATCTCTACCAGCGAGTTTTGCTTCAGGTTGGTTTCAGCCGCAAATGCCTTTGGAATGCGCAATGCCAAGCTGTTACCCCATTTTTGAATGCGAACCTTCATCCAAATACCTCCAGTAAGTATATACAAAGAAGATACATAACGGTTTGCTGGTTGTCAACCTGAAAGTGAGCAACCCTTACCCAGAAATCATTCTAACGATTATCAAAATGGTGCCATGGCGCAGTTGCTGTTGGGAATCAATACAACACAGGCCAACGCAGTCTGAAGCCTGCGGCTACCAACTCGTTGCCGTGCATCACCAAGAATCGTTTTACTTGACCGTTATGCAAAAACATTGCATGATCTCAGCGAGCTTTTTGCTGGTTTGCCGATTGTACCCGAGAAGGATCCTGTTCTATGGCCAGTGTCTTGCAGCGTTGCAGCTTTTTTCGCCGGTTGTTCTTGCAGAGCGCCCTGTGCGTCATGCTTTTGCTTGCTTCACCTCTCAATGCAGCGGACTCGCTGAACGTATTCGTCAGCATCGCCCCACAACAGTATTTCGTCAAGAGAATCTGCGGCAATCTTGCCAGAATATCGGTCATGGTGCAACCAGGAGCCAATCCTGCCATCTATGAACCAAAACCGAAACAGATGGCCGCCCTTGCCAAGACAGATGTATACTTCGCTACCGGGGTGCCCTTTGAAGATATGTGGCTGCGGAAAATCTCCACCATCAATCCCAGGATGGTCGTGGTCCATTGTGAAGAGGGCGTTGCCAGGATCGCCATGGCGAGACGGCTCCCCGGGGCAGGTCTGGACCATGGTCAGCAGCAGACAACAGCCAGTGAGCACAGCCGGATAATGGACCCCCATATCTGGCTCTCCCCTTCTCTGGTTATGCTGCAGGCTCGCAATATCTTCCATGCACTTCTGGCGGTAGACCCTGACCATCGCCTCGAGTATTGCAATAACTACAGGAAGTTTATCCGGGACCTCGTTGAGCTTGATATTGAAATTGACCAGATTCTCCAGGGCAGGGGCAAGAAATTTCTGGTGTTCCATCCTGCCTGGGGCTACTTTGCCCGGTCTTACGGCCTGGTACAGATACCCATAGAGCTGGAGGGCAAAGAGCCGGGGCCAGTGCAGCTGAGCGCTGTCACCCGCTATGCCAGAGAACACCAGCTCGAGGTAATTTTTGTGCAGCCGCAATTCTCCTGGCAAATCGCTGCCGCCATAGCAAAATCCATCGGCGGACGCATCGTTTTTCTGGATCCACTGGCCGCTGACTGGTATAACAATCTTAAAAAGGCAGCATTGGAGATCAGCGCCGCCCTGAGGTGAAATAGCATGAATGAACCAATCATAGAAATAGAGGATCTATGGTTCGCCTATGACACGATTCCGGTGCTCAAAGAGGTGAACCTTACCGTGTACAGTGGCGATTTTCTCGTCCTTCTGGGGCCCAATGGAGGAGGAAAGACCACTCTGCTCAAGATCATGCTGGGCCTCCTCAAGCCGCAAAAGGGAACTGTGCGCATTTTTGGTGAATCTCCCCGCCAGGCCTCGCAGCGCATCGGCTACATGCCGCAGCACATCCACCTGAAACAGAGCTTCCCCATCTCGGTTTTCGATGTGGTGTTGATGGGCAGACTGCGGCACAGAGCACCGGGTTGGTCGCGCTATACTGCAGAAGACAAAGAGGCGGCCAGAAAGGCGCTCGAGCGAGTAGAGATGTGGGACTACCAGGCGAGACGAATTGGTGAGCTCTCAGGGGGGCAGCAGCAGAGGGTCTTTATAGCCAGGGCCCTGGTTGATGAGCCGGAGGCCTTATTTCTGGACGAACCAACAGCCAGTGTGGACACCAAACATCAAACAGATCTCTTTGAAATCCTCAGGCAGCTCAATGAAAAGGTTACCATCGTGGTAGTCAGCCACGATGTGGGTATTATTTCCAGCCACGTCAAGTCCGTTGCCTGTGTAAACCAGCAGGTCTATTATCACGACAGCGGTGAATTGAGCACCGAGCTGCTTGAAAAGGCCTACCAGTGCTGCCCTGTAGAGCTCGTTGCCCACGGTCTTCCTCACCGCGTTCTTAAAACACACGAGGAGGAATGACATGTGGGAAGCCCTGCACTTCGAGTTCATGAGGAATGCCCTTATGGCCGGTCTGCTCGCCAGCATAGCCTGCGGGGTCATTGGCACTTTTGTGGTGGTGAACCGCATAGTCTTTCTCTCGGGCGGCATTGCTCATGCAGCTTATGGCGGCATTGGCCTCGCCTTTTTCTTTGGCATACCCTACGTTGTGGGCACGCTCGGCTTTGCCCTTGCCGTTGCCATAATCATGGCCCTGATCACCTTGAAGGCGAGACATCGCACTGACACTGTCATTGGAGTACTCTGGGCAGTGGGCATGGCTCTCGGGGTGGTTCTGCTCGACCTTGCTCCAGGGTACAATGTGGATCTCATGAGTTTTCTTTTCGGCAGCATCCTCACTGTACCTGCGTCAGATCTCTGGCTGATGTTCAGCCTCGATGTGGTGATTCTCTTGACCATTGCTTTTCTTTACAACGATTTTCTGGCCCTCTCTTTTGATGAGGATTTTGCCCAGATCAGAGGAGTGCGGGTCACCCTCCTCTACTTCGTCCTCCTTGCTCTGGTTGCCCTATCCGTGGTGCTGATCATGCGAGTCGTCGGACTCATCCTGGTGATCGCCCTTCTGACAATTCCACCGTACATTGCCGAAAATCAGGCTGGCTCTCTGTGGACGATGATGCTTCTCTCCTTTGCATTGAGTTGTTTTTTTACTACAGCCGGTCTCTGGCTGTCCTACACCTTCAATCTGACCTCAGGAGCCACTATAATTCTGGTGGCTGGCACATGCTTTTTTATGTCCACTGTCATCGAAGGTGTGCAAAAAAAATCGGCCTGAACATCCATCCGGAGCAACCAGGCAAATTTCCCGGACATCACAGTGAAGCACTTTTGTCTGTGGAGGGCTTGCTCAGCGTGCGTGAACGAATAAAAGTACCCTATGTTGAAAAGAAAGTCCGTCGACTGCTCGGCAGGGCCGTACAGCGCTACGACCTGATACAGGCCAATGACCGCATTCTGGTGGCACTCAGTGGCGGCACAGACAGTACGGCGATGCTCTGGCTCCTCCAGGATCGTCTCAGACACATTCCCATTCCCTATGAAGTGCAGGCAGCCCACATAGCCCTGGGTTTCGACGGCGAAGATTTTTCTCCTGTGCGCTCCTGGGTGGAATCCCTGGGGATCCCATGCCGTGTGCTCGACACCAACTTCGGCCTGCAAGCCCACAGACCTGAAAACAGGGAGAACCCCTGCTTCCTCTGTGCCCGTTTGCGGCGGGCAGCCCTGTTCAAGACAGCCCGCAGACTTGGCTGCAACAAAATTGCTTTTGGCCACCACATGGACGATTTGATTGAAACCTTTTTCTTGAACGTCATTTACGGCTCGCAGATCGCCACCATGCTCCCCCGCCAGTCTTTTTTCAACGGTGAAATCACTGTCATCCGGCCGCTGGCAATCCTGCCGCCGGAAGTGATTCGCCGCTTCCATGCCAGCCGCGGCTTTCCTGCCGCTCCAAATCCATGTCCATCGAAAAACAGCGGCAAGAGACAGGAAATACGAGAAATATTGAAAAGGCTCTATCGGCAGAATAGGAAGATCAGGGGAAACATATTCCACGCTCTGCACAATGTAACGTTGGAGTATCTGCCCTCGTATCGAGGGTGAATGGTTGGCATGCCAATGCCTCCTGCAAACTGACAACCGTGGTTCTTCCTGGCCCTGCCGAACTGGCCGACTGTGAATTGAGGGAGGCGGCCAGTGGCAGTCGCCCCGCAAGCAAGACAAGCTGCCCTGAAGAGAGCAAGAAAGAATGATCCATGGTGTACTGCCATTCATGCACTTGACAAGAAAAGGGATTTCAGTCTATAGGTGCCGTTATTGGAAAAGAAGCCCATTAGCTTCCTTGCTGCCAGACAAAAGGAACGACTTCCCTGCCTGTGGATTATTTGGCGCCGGCAGCCGCTCATCCCAGTGGCAGATCTTGACAAGAGACAAGCTCACCCCTCTAGCCACTGGGATTGCCGTTTCAGCCATGTTGCCAAGGAAAAGAATACCGGCCTGGCTGAGCCAATTTGAAGCTGCCAAGGGGAAAACAATCTTTTTTGGAAAATGGAGGTTTCCTCCATGGATAGACAGCCTCGCCACTTCCAGTTCGAAGAAGGAGGTTTTCGAGTGGAGGCCCTGTGGCAGTCGTTGGGCGAAGATTATCTCCTGTCCATCTGGGGCGGTGTTGCCCACATTGGCGCTGTAGGCATGGCCCAGCCTCGTCCCAGTCTGCAGGACCCGAGCCGGGTGTCTGCCACCGCCTCGGTGTTCTGTTATGTGGGACACAAGGAAGACGAAGTGGTAAAGGAGGTTTCAGAGCGGCTGGCCTCTGCCCTGGCGGCAAAAGTCGTGGTGGTGGCGGGGCTGCATTGGGATAATCTCAGTGGGGAAGAAATCAGCCAGGTAGTCAGCAATGTCCGGGCTCTTGCGGAGATCATCTTGAGAGAGGAAGGAACGGCAAAAGAGCATGGTTGATGCATCAAGACGTCTACTGGTGGGCATATCGGGAGCCAGCGGAGTAATTTACGGCCTGGAAATGCTCAAAGTTTTGCAGGAGCTGGGCTATGAGAGTCATGTGATCCTGAGCAAGACAGCCCGAATGAATTTTCTCCTGGAAACAGAACACTCCATCGAAGAAGTGGAGGCAGCAGCCGGCAAAATATATGACGATGAAGACCTGGCCGCGCCAATCTCGAGCGGCTCTTTCCTTAGCAGAGGCATGGTGGTGATTCCCTGCACCATAAAGAGCCTGTCAGCCATAACTCACTCATACAATGACAACCTTCTGGTACGGGCTGCTGATGTCACCATCAAGGAGCGCCGCACTCTGGTTCTGGTGGTGCGGGAGACGCCGCTCCACGAGGGACACCTGCAGCTAATGCTTGCTGCTGCCTCCCGGGGAGCAGTGATTTTGCCGCCAGTTCCAGCCTTCTATCATCGCCCGAAAACAATTCTTGATTTGATCCATCAGACCATAGGAAAAGTCCTCGACTGCTTTCAGATATCTCATCAACTGTTTCGCCGTTGGCAGGGGGCATGACAGCGGCTGCTGTCAGTTCTCTGCGTTCAATACCGTAAATACATTTGCTTGAGGGGGAGGTTGGCCATGAAAAGATTTGCCGCGTTGTTGATTATTGCCGCAGCCGCAGTTGTTCTCCTTGCTGGTTGCGGTCGCAGAGCAGTTAAGACGTCAGAAGCCAGCACGCCCGACGAGGTGGCCAGGCGGCTGGTGGACCTTACAGCCTGCATTGAATATCTGGAGGATACTGGCAATCTTGTTAGGGTCAAGTCGGAAGTTGATCCAGAATACGAGTTAGCCGGCATTGCCAAAAAATATGAGGGCAAGAAATGCGTCCTGTTCGAAAAGGTAAAGGGCAGCGACTATCCAGTGTTTATCGGCCTGCTATGGAACAGAGACATTGTTGCCAGCATCTTTGGTGTTCCCAGGGAAAAGGTGCCTTTTGTAATTGGCGGCGCCATTGGCCAGTGGAAAAGGAACAAGGAGGCCATGGAATCTCCCATCCTGGACAAAGGGCCTGCCAATGAAGTCATCGAGAAGGATGTGGATCTTTACAAACTGCCGGTGCCGATACACGCCCTCAAGGATGGCGGCAGGTATTTCGACTCCTCGGTGGTAATTGCCAGGAATCCCGAGACCGGCAAACTCAACATTTCCATCCACCGCTTGATGATCACGGGCAAGGACCGCCTCACCTTTCTGATAGATCCTGGTCGTCATCTTGGTGCTTACCTGGAAGTCATGGAAAAAAGAAACATGCCACTGCAGGTAACCATAAACAATGGCATCAGTCTGGCGCCCTGGCTCAACTCGGCTATCCCGAGGCAGGGAGACGGCAAGTACAAGATAGCCCATCACATTATCGGCCGCCCCATCAATCTTCTCAAGGCACAGACCGTGGATGTACCTGCCTATGCCGATGCTCAATTTGTCATCGAGGCTGAAATTCTTCCCAACCTGCGGGAGGACGAAGGTCCTTTTGCCGAAGTAACAGGCTATTATGCCAAAAGAGACAAGCGGTGGGTCATGAGAGTAAAGGCAATCACTCACCGCAGGAATCCAGTGTTTCATACTCTGTTGTCTGGACAGGAGGTCTGGAACGCCGTGGGCTTCACCGCTGAAGCGAAAATATTTGTGACAGTCAAGAAAAAAGTGCCCCAGTTGAGGGCCGTGTACCTGACGCCTGGAGGTTGCGGCTTTTATGGAGCTGTGGTCCAGGTGGAGAAGGACGGGGCAATGGTTGGCCGCCAGGCCATCATGGAGACGTTCAAGGCCTTCAAGCCTTTGCAGAGAGTGGTGGCAGTGGATACCGACGTCAACCTCTATGATCCTATAGATGTAAACTGGGCCCTCACCACCAGATTCAATCCAGACACAGATCTCATCATACTGCCAAATCAGTGGGGGCATATTCTCAATCCAATGGTGAAAGTAAATGCCGACGGCAAAGGCGGCACTGTAACCAAGATCGGCATGGATGCCACCTGTCCCTTTCCGAGGACGGAAAGATTCGAACGAGTTGATTTCAAGAAGGTGGACCTGAACAATTACCAGATAAGCCAGTAGTGTAGTTTTGCCACCACTCTGGCGAGGGTTTGCTTGATTGCCAGTTTAACCCTCAGCCCTCGGCACGATGTTTTTCAGCAGACTGGGCCTGCCCGAGCCGCCGCCAGCCAGGATGGTGCGGAGCGCCAGCCTGCTGGAGTGGATGGTTCAAGGCTGAAAGTTTTGGCGCCCGCAATGAATCAATTTGCAATTGAAATTCGGGGCATCGAGAAAATCTATCCCGCAGCAGGGGGAAATCCAGCCGTTCATGCCCTGAAAGGCATCGACCTCAGCATCGAGAGCTCCAAGATATTTTGCATCCTGGGACCGAATGGGGCAGGGAAAACCACCCTGATAACTATCATGTCAGGCCTGCTCTATCCGGATGCAGGCATGGGCCGAGTGTGGGGACTGGATCTTCTCAGAGAACGGAGGAAGATCAGATCAATTGTAAACTTTGCAAGCGGACATGCCAACCTGCCTGACAATTTCACTGTGGATGAAACCCTCACCTACTTTGGCATGTTGTACGGACTGGGCAGAGCTGAACGCCTGAAAAAGAGGGACGAGCTTGCCAGCTTTTTCGAGCTCGACAGTTATCGGAAAATTCCCTTCAATCAATTGTCCACCGGCCTGAAACAACGCCTCGCTCTGGCAAAGTCACTGATCAACGAGCCCAGAATCCTTTTTCTCGACGAACCCACAGTAGGGCTGGACCCGCAAGTCGCTGCCCTGATTCGCTCCAGACTGCTCCAGTGGCACCGAGAAAAGGGCATCACCATAATCCTGACTACCCATCAAATGGACGAAGCAGAGCAGATGAGCGACTGCCTCGGCTTTCTGAATGATGGCCGCTTCGTCAGAATCGGCAACGCCGCAGAACTGAAAAGAGGCATCCAGTTCCAGGAGACCATTACAATCTTCGGCAAGAAGCTCTCTGCGGCATCCGCGGTATTGACCGGAATTGCCGGGGTTTCTCTCATAAGTGGTGAGCAAAATCAATTGAGTTGCCGGGTGGACTCCAGGGAAAAGCGAATCAATGCACTCATCGAGGCTGTTCTTTGTTCAGGCGGCATTATAGAAAATCTTTCTATCAGCGAACCCTCTCTAGGAGATGTGTTTGTTGCCCTTGCAGAGAGACCTGATTCAGATTAATGCCTTCTTTTTCAAGATCTGGTTGATTACCAGGAAAAGAGTATTTCATATCTTTGAAATTCTTTTCTGGCCAGCCATTGGACTGGTGTCTGTGGGGCTGCTCACCAGATTCTTGCAGTTAGAACCAAACATGGTCGCCTTTATCCTCATCGGGGTAATCGCCCTGAGTGTGGTGCAGGTTGGCCAGCTGGACATCTCTTATGTAATTCTCTACAGCGTCTGGAACAAGAGCTTGAAACAGGAAATGGCCGCCCCTACACAGCCCTTTCATTTAATTGCCGGCACCTGGGCCATGGGAGTAATCCATTCCCTGCTGATCTTCTCACTGCTCTCAATATTCAGCCGTTATGCCTTTGATTTTCGCTTTCTGAAACCAGGGCTGCTGCCCCTGGCCCTTTTCTACCTTGGCCTGGCCCTGACTTCAGCAGTTGTAGGTATCGTGGTCTGTGCTCTGGCATTCCGATTTGGCGGTCGTTCTCATGTTGGCGCCACATCTATAGTATCTGTTCTCATCTTGTTGAGCGGCATCTACTACCCGGTAGAGGTCCTACCTGCCCCTTTGAAGGCGCTGTCTGCCTTGATCCCTCTCACCTACTTCCTGGAGTACTTCAGATCTTTCTATGGCTTCCCCCCCAGCAGCCCCAGTCCATTGGCACTGGGCTACGTGCTGGTTTTCGGTTATGTCATTCTTGCTTCTCTGGCCATGCACTACGCCCTCAATCATTCCAGGAAGACGGGTATTCTTTTGAAGATGTCCGAATAGCAGCCATGAAAGTTTCGAAGCGGTTCAAAAGAAGTGCGGTTGAACTGGTGGCAGTAGCTGCTCTCTTGCTTGATCTGTTCTACTGGCAGCACCGGGTAGTTTTCTGGATTTCATTCATTTATCTGCTGATGAACTATCTCCACTACCGGCGGGAGGCCGCATTGAACTTCCGCCACTCACAGGCCATTCGCCGGACAATGAACCTCGGTGCGATAAAGGCCATTGAGAGAAAATACACCATGCGGGACGATTTCAACACCCCCGATAAACGAGCTCTCTTGCGGGGCCCCCTGGACAGATATTTCTACTATGCCAGATACGAGCACGCCCGGCAGCTGCTGGCTGAATATGCCAGCAGCGCCAGAAGAATACTGGACATGGGCTGCGGCTTCGGCAAGAACGCTCTGTATATTTGCCAGGAACTGCACTGTACTGCCATTGGCCTGGAGCTCGACGATTTAAAACTGCAATGGGCTCGGCGACATCTGCTGGGGGCAGCTGGGCCAGAAAATATAGCATTTGTCTGCGCTGATGCAGCCCAGCCGCCTTTCCAGTCAGCCAGCTTCGATTGCATTTTGCTGGCCGAGGTACTGGAGCATCTGCTCGACCCGCCTCGAGGTCTCAGCGCCTGTAACGATTTGCTCCGCAAAGAGGGAGTACTGCTTGTCACCACTCCCAGCAGGCACAACCTGAACTACAGCAACAATCCTCTGTTTGTCCTGGAAAAGGTGCTCAGCCTGGCTTGCGAGCGTGTACTGCCTCCCTACCACAATTTACACGCCCAGTTTGAATTCAACTGGCGAAAGCCTGAGCCTGAATACGGCATACACTACCACTTCTCTCGGCAGAAACTGGAATCCCTTCTAGAGGGGGCAGGATTTCGCCTCGTCTGGCGAGGCAGTTTTGAAACGGAGATTTTCCCATATCTGCTGATCGAACTCTGCACTCGGGGTGATGCCGGTTCAATGAGCAGATACCTTGACACCCTGGAATCCACAATTGCCAGGGTGCCCGTGCTGAAGCACCTGGGCCAGCACCTTATGTATGTGGCTCAGAAAAGGTAGTGAAATTCTGGATCAATACCGAGCAGTTGTAACCATTGCCTGCAGGATTGAGCTGTGTTGCAGCCCTCATTGAATCAGTTGCCGTCCAGGATTTCTCTCACACCGGCCAGCAACTCGGTCACCTTGTAGGGCTTGGCGAAGAAGCCCTTGGCACCGGCAGCGAGCAGCTCGGTTTTGGGACCGTTGGGCGAGTGCCCACTGGCTATCAGGACCTTGGCAGCTGGATTGACTTCCAGAATTTTCTCCAAACACTTCCTGCCGCCCATACCTGGCATTATGAGGTCGAGAATGATCAGGTCGATTCTGCCCCTTTCCCGGTCGTACAGTGTGAGCGCTGTCTCGCCGTCTCCAGCTACGAGCACTGTATAGCCAAAACTCCTGAGGATGCGCTCACCCAGGTCTCTGATGGCCGGCTCATCATCCACCAGCAGCACGCACTCATTGCCGCCGCGGAGAAGTTGTTGCCCTTCAACAACCTCAGCATCATGCATTTCGTGCCTGATTGCCGGCAGGTAAATCTCAAAGCTCGTTCCCTTACCGAGCTCACTGGAGCAGGTGATATAGCCGTCGTGTCCCTTGACAATGCCATACACCATGGCCAGGCCTAGTCCGGTGCCCTGCCCTGGAACCTTGGTGCTGAAGAAGGGCTCAAAAATGTGTTCCAGAGTATACGAGTCCATGCCATGGCCAGTGTCAGATATGCTCAGTTTGACATACTCGCCCGGCCGTGCTCCCATGTGGCTCTTGCAATAGGCTTGGTCCAACACGGTGTTTCTTGTCTCGATCAGGAGCTTGCCCCCCTCGGGCATGGCGTCCTTGGCGTTTACAGCCAGATTCATAATTATCTGTTCCATTTGCACCGGATCAGCATTGACCAGCTGCACCTCTTTTTCAAGATGCAGTTCAATATCAATCATTTTTTCAATGGCATGCTCGAGCAGCTTCTTGGTCTTTTCCACCTCATGATTCAGATTGACAGGCCTCCTCTTGCTCTCCATTTTGCGACTGAAGGTAAGCATCTGTCTGGTAAGCTCACTGCCCCTTTTGGCAGCACTGACGATCTGCTGCAGTTCTCGATAGCCGGGATCTCCTTCTTTCTTTTCTATGAGGAGCAGTTCTGCATATCCCAGGACAGCCTGCAGCAGGTTATTGAAATCGTGGGAAATACCACCTGCCAGAGTTCCGATGGCTTCCATTTTCTGGGCGTGCTGGAGCTGCTTTTCAAGTTTGTACTTTTCCTGCTGCGCCCGTTTCTTCTCGGTAACATCGCTTCCCAGTGACTGGTATTCTATCAACTCACCCGCCTCATCGAAGATGGCACGATAGGTCCACTGCTGCCAGCGTAGAGAGCCGTCCGCAAAGAAAGCCTGATGCTCATAGGTCACAATAGGATTCTCAGACCGCAGAGAGCGCAGGCAGTGACGCACAGCTTGTCGTTCTTTTTCCGGTATGGATTGAAAGAGGTTCTTGCCCAACAGGTCTTCTTTCCCCAGTCCCAAATAGGAACAGTAGGCGCTGTTTACAAAAGTCAGAGTACCATCCGGCAGAAAACGGCAGATCATATCAGGCATGTCCTCAACTACCAGTCGATAGCGCTCTTCGCTCTTCTTGAGCTCTTCTTCTGCTTTCTGACGCTCGACTATCTCACTTTGCAGTTGTCGATTTTTCTCTTCTACCTCCCTTTCTCTCCTCGCCGCTTCCTCTAGTCTAGCACTCAAGACCAGGCGGTGGGTATTGAGTCGCAGGCCAAAGGCCAGGCCGCCCAAAATAAGAATCGACAGCACCACCATGGCAAGCAGCAGATGCCAGGGATCAGCCCTGCCAAAGACCTCGGAGGCTGGCAGAACACTTACCAGAGAGAAAGGGGTGTTGCCAACTGCTACTTTGATGGCAAACATCTCTTTATTGCCCCAGTGGCTGCCAGGCAGTCTAAATTTTCTCATCTGGCCGTTCTCCAGGGATCGCAGCTCAGTGAGACCGGAAAAAAGGACATTCAACGGCATGTCTTCAGGGGCGTAAAGCGTGTCTTTTCCAGAGGATATGCCCACAAACTGACTGTCAGTACGGCTGACTTTCACCAGATGGTCGTATACGCTTTGCGGTACAACCCTGGCGATAATCTGGCCCTCATATCTGCCCTGGAAGTAGTATGGCAGGGAGACCATTATCTTGCTTGCCTCTGGGATGAGAGCAGCCTCGGTTCTGTCTGGAGTCAGGTAGTTCCGCCAGTTCCGTCTGCTATACCCTTCTTTCCTGTCGCTCTGGCTCGCTGCAAGCACCTCGCCTGCTGAGTTTACCAAGACAATCAGACTGTATATTCTCTGCCCACCGATTTTTCTGGCATCTAGCAGCTGATCTAACTCCCGACCAATGGCGGCCAGCCTGTCATCCATGCCGCTCGGAGTAGGCTCGAGTGCTTTGTAACGGAAAAAATTGGCAACGACCCGGCTCCTGGCAAGGCTTTCTAGATCCTGGCGGCGTTCATCGAAGAAGTACAACACCGCTTCTGCACGTTTTTCTGTATCCTGTTCGAGCTGGGAGAGAGCACTCTGTCGCAAGCTAACCTGGGAACGGTAATTCGCCATGAGCAGGTAGGCAATGAAACAGACCAGAACTATACCAAGGGTCATGGTGGCAAGATTCTGGGTCTCTAGATGCAGTCTACCTCTCGGGCGTCGCATAAGCCTCCCACAACTGGTGAACTGTGAGCACCAAAGCCGAACACATTGTAGCTCTCAAACTTTTCAGGCATTCCTGCAGGACTAACCAGGAGATTTCCCGAGACTTCCATTGGCGCACTGCAAGGGGGCTGCACTGCATCAGGTCTAGATGTCTGCCGAACCGCAATGTCCACGCACTTGCAGTGCAGGTCTCTGTATCAGGAGCGCCTGATCGCAGTCTTTGCTCTCGTTCCTGATCTATGTCCGCCTCCAGAAAACAATTGCTATAGATCAGCAAACAAGCCTGATTCTCAATGTTCCCGGACACGGATTCAGATACTTCACGAGTTGCGGCATTTTGCCGAGCAATAAATGCGCACTAGAAAACGGGCAGCCGGTTTCTCGGCCGAGCATATCTGCAAGCCTTATGCCAGCAAAAGAGAAGAACGGCTTACTCTCGAGCTGAGGCAGTCTGCGGCTCCTGGCGTCAAGGAATGCTAAGCAGGGCTCAGGCAAGGATTGAAGTAGCCAAACTTCACCTGGGGGTGATGCTTCTTGATGTGCGCCATCATACCAAGGATGCCGTGTTTGTTTGCCCTTGGCTGATAATTGATGCCGGATAGATACCATTCAGGATCAATATTCAAATTTCGCATCTGAATGAGATCTAGATTGGTGTCGTCGATCAGTCTAATGAGTGCCTCAACCTCTTCATCCTCATCAGTAAGTCCAGGCAAGGTCAACAGGTTGATTGAAACAAAGCCTTTACTCATTTTCATGACCTGCATCGATTCTTTTACTTCTTTCAGGTCAAATCCTCGAGGTCGGTAGTAGCGACAATAATAATATTGCCTGGCACTATTCAAGCTCACTCGAATGCTGTCCAGGCCATATTGGCGCAGCTGGGCAACAACCTGGGGCAAGCTGCCATTGGTGTTAAGATTTATGGTGCCACGACCGCTCTGCTGCCGAACTTTCTTTACAGCTGCGGCAAGTGTCTTCCCTTGCAGCAATGGCTCTCCCTCGCATCCCTGGCCAAAGCTTACCACAGGTGCGGCAGCTCTTTGCAAATGGCCAAGGGCAACTTCTGCAAGCTCCTCCGCTCGTGGTACAAAGGAAATACGATCCTGTGAGGCACAGATGGGAGTTCCTTGCTGTAGACTGATGCAACCCAGACAAGCAGCATTGCACACAGGAGAGGAAGGAAGAGGCGCCTCCCAGCGCTCCAGAAAAAAATTCTTGGCAGCAGGGCAGCCATAGGTGAGGGCACACTTCCCAAGGTGCTGAACCAGCCGATTATGCGGCAGCCTTTCGAGATAGTCTCTGGCTTGCCGCCGCAGTCTGTCCTCGTTGAACTGGTCACTGTCCTGCCGTCGGTCCTCATCCACGCGAATACCGGCAACCCAGAATTGCCCCTCTTTCCAGCCCACCGCTGTGTAACTGAAAAGCGGCAAAACTGGCGCATTTCTACGGCGATAATAGGCCGCCGTAAGAATCTGGGTGTGTGCCGGTGCCATGAAGGCAGCCACCGCCTGCACCTTTTTGCCGGCAGCATAGGGATCATCAGTGACCACTTGAAAGCTGCCGCTCCTGCGATCATAACCAACCGGCAGTCTTCCAGGCAGTACAAAGAGCTCAGAGCCGGCAGGCAGGGGAATCAAAGTTCTTTCATCGACTCTCTGCCAGGAAGCTGCACTACTGCCAGTCATCTCCAGGGACGGATGGTCGAATATGCGGCCGTTTTCATCTGCATACACTAGATTGACCACAGGATCTCACTCCCAGGCTGCTCCGGACAGTATGACACTTTTCAGTCATGATGAAGCTTTTCGGCAACCACATCCTCAACACGCCAGGGTGCGTGCAGTCCCAGCGACTCCGTTGTTCTGTCAGCACAGGAATGGCGTTGACATTTAGGGCAAAATGGATCATCACAGGGATCCAGATGGACAATCACCTCACCGATCTCACCCAGGGCGTTGACCAGAACTCTCTCAATCTCTTTGGCCTGGCTGTGGGCTTCCACCAGACTGAAGCTTCGCGGCAGGATCAGATGAAAATCAATGCTTACTTGCCTGCCGTAGCGGCGAGCTCTCAGGTGGTGAATATCAATCCACTCTGGCTGCCGATGCCGGTTCAAAATCGCCACAATGCGAGAAAGCAGGTCAGGATCTGCCTGATCCATCAAGCGGCCAAAAGATGTGCTGAGCAGACGCCAGCCAGTGTAGAGGATATTCACCGCCACCAGACAGGCAATGGCTGGATCCCACCACTGCGCCCCTGTAGTGCGCACCAGTACCAACCCCACCAGTACCCCCCCACTGGTATAGACATCTGTGAGCAGGTGCTTGCCGTCAGCTATCAACACATCCGAGTTATTCTTTCTACCGGTCCGTATCAAGAACCATCCCAGAAAAAAATTGACTGCCGAGGCAGCAACAATCAGAAAAATTCCCTGCTCCAGATTGGTTAGCTGACGCTCATGGAAGAATTCCGGAATTGATCTTGCGAGAATGGCCATAGAGGCCAGGGCGATAAGCGCTCCTTCAAATCCTACAGAAAAATACTCAATTTTCCCATGGCCATATGGGTGCTTCCTGTCAGCAGGGATACTGCTGAGGTGAGTGCTGAACAGAGCAAAACCACCGGCAACCACGTTGATAATCGATTCAAAGGCATCGGAGAGCACCGCGGTAGAGCCGGTCACTGCATAAGCCACAAACTTCACGCTGGTCAGCAAACAGCTCACCACAAAGGCAAGAGCCATTGCCTTCACAGGGGTGGCAGACTGCAAAGTGCGGTTCGTCATGTATCTAGGTTTGCCAGTTTTGACCACGTCCCCTATTAACTAACGGTTCATAATAAATGAAGAGCCTCTTGATGACAAATAGAGAATCAGTCGTCGGAGGGGTCTCTAGCCGCGACGAAGAAAACATCCCCGTTACGTTTGCTCTGCCATGTGTGCTATAGTGGTTTTTCTCGAGCACATCAGCAGCTCGCTGGCAGGTGCAACGCTGTTTGCCGTACCTCTTGCTGGCCGGGAGCATTGTTGTCATGGTTTGCCAGCTGAGGGCCACAGGACTGGCCGACAGGCTGCCTGCTGCACTTGCTTCGCTTATTATCCTGGTTGGAGGCCACTGATTCGTTAATAATCCAGGCGAAGGAGTATATTTCAGGGTGAGCAAGAGAAGCAAAACAGTCCGGATCATGCGGCGCATTGGCGCCCCTGAGCCTAAGAAGATTCGCATCACCGGCATCTTGCAGAGTCCTGATCTGGCATCCATATCCTTCATGCTGGCGGCAGGTCGGCAGGAGTCTCTGGCAGAGTGTCTCTCTCTCCTTGGCTCCCGGGGAATCAACATCCGTTTCATCAGTATATATCAAGGTTCTAATGATGAAACCAGCCTCTGTATTTGCATAGATGTAAACGCTCTGGAGAGGGCGCTCGAATTGCTCGAATCGCAAAGCGAGAAACTGGGCATTCTTGAAATGATCTATCGCCCTGAGGTTAGAGTCATTTCCATCTATCCCTACAAAGAACGACCGCGAGTTGCGGAAAGACTCTTTACTACCCTCCGTCTGAACGGTATAGAACCTCTGGCGGCAAACAATGCCAGTTCGGTCATATCCTGTGTGCTCGGCAAAGAATATGTTGACAAAGCTCTGGCCTTTCTCGAGCAAGCCTTCGACCTTCCTTGAGCAAACAGTTCATTCACAGGCGCACGACTCGAGAAAGGACGCTCACAACAGCTGCGAGGAGGAATAACCTTGTGCTACAGCATGATAGAGTCCTGGAAATCTTTCCCCTGAAAATTCTTCGCAGTCTGAGCCAGATGAGCTTTCTAGGGATTCCCAGCCGACCAGGGGCAACGAGGCCGCTTTTTGATCTGTTGGAGCGCCACACAGTGCCTTTAAAGTTCCTTCTCGAAGGGTGTGCTGGTCTTGCGGGTAGAGATCTGGTTATCTGTATCCCCAGCAAATATTTCTCTGACTTGGAAGCAGAATTGGCTGAGGTGAAACTCAGAATGCAGCCCAAGAAAGTGACGTTGCGGCAGCCGGTCGCCATAGTGCGCATGCTGGGTCCACACTTCGACATCCAGGTTGGGACCTCCGGTGTGCTTTTCTCAGCACTTATGAAGGCGGGGGTCCAGGTCTATAGCAACGCCACCACCATCACTTCATCACTGTGTGTAATTCCTGAAGACCAGGTGGGTAAGGCTGAACGGGCAATCGCCAGAGCCTTTGCCTTGCCAAAATCAAAAAAATAGAAGATTCCTCTGCGATCCTTATGCTGCAGGACAGGGTGCGGCCGGCTCCTGCGGAAGACGTTTGGCATCGGTATCTAGCTGGTTGCCTGTTTCTAGATGCTTGCCGCCATAATCGGAACAGGCAGCATCTTATGGCTTCGCGGCAAATAGAGAATCTCTGCAGCGCCCCATCACAGTTCCTCTGGCCGCTGAGATCGTCTGGCAGGGTGCCGCAGCGGCAGCGTTACTGTGAAGCAGGAACCCTCACCTGGAGCCGACTCTACGGTGATACTGCCGCCGTGTTCGTGGACAATCTTCTGGGTTATGGCCAGGCCGAGACCTGTACCGCGCGCCCCTTTTGTACTGAAAAGGTTCTGGAAAATCTCCTTTTGCAGCTGCGGAGACATACCCCTGCCCGTGTCCTTCACCTGCAGGCTCACTTTATCATCGCCTTCTGTGCGGCTTATCACCGTCACCACTCCACCGCTGCCAGTCTCTGGAAAGGCCTCTATGGCATTGGTAACCAGATTCAACAGACAGGTGTGCATCCCTTCGGCATCTGCCTCTACCAGAGGCAAAGAAGGGTCCAGTTCCCGAAGCAGGTTCACCTGCCGGGCTGCTGCTTGCCCGGCCACCAATTCGCACACTTCCTCAATGATGGCATTGAGCGAGCATGGTTCGTAGTCTGGGACATTGCTCCTGACGTAGCTTAACATATCCAGGGTGAGGCGTGAAATCCGTTCGATGTTCTTGCCAACCAGAGACCACCCTTTGCGCAGGAGGCTCTCCTTGCCCTCGGCAAGCCCCCTGTCGACCATGAAACCGCCCAGCTTCATGCCGTGCAGGATGTTTTTTACTCCGTGGGCCACCCCGGCCATGGCCTGTCCCATGGCAGCCATGCGTTCTCTGTCTATGAGCTCCTTTTCCAACCGCTTGATGTCTCGCATGTCCTTGAAATAGCCTACTGTGGCTACCTCTTTGCCCTCTTCGTGCAGCACAGTGGCAGAAAGAAGGATGGGGATGCACTCGCCACTCTTGCTGAGGACGTATACCTCATAGTTGATCAGGCGACCAGCGCCACCGTGCTCCGGTCCATAAATCTTCTTCTTTATCTTTCTTGCCACACCGGGCGGATACAGCTGCCGGACGTGAAGCTGCTGCAAGGCCTCCTGGCGGCTGTAGCCCGTAATACGCTCGGCACCTTCGTTGAATATGATGAGGCGGCCCTGAGGGTCATTGGCAATGATGCCGTCCATTGAGGTCTGAATGAGATTGTGTTCGAATTCGTAGCGCTGCATCAGTTCCTTTTGCAGCCGCTTGATCTCACGCATGTCTTTAAAGAAACCTACAGTGGCAACCTCCCTGCCCTCTTCATAGAGAAGGACTGCAGAAAGCAGAATGGGCACGCGCTCGCCACTTTTGGTGATGATGTCCGCTTCATGGTCGATCAGACGGCCGGGGCCACCGAAATTGCTGCTGTAAATCTTTTTTTTGATCTTTCTGGCCTCACCCTCAGCATAGAGTTGGCTGACATGCAACCTGGAAATGGCCTCCTCCCGGGTGTAGCCGGTGATCCGTTCAGCTCCCTCGTTGAATATGATGATATCGCCGTCCCGGTCGTTGGCGATAATGCCATCCATTGAGACCTGAATGAGATTGTGCTCAAACTCGTTGATCCTCTGGAGCTCCTCGGTGGTCTCTTTGACCATGCACTCCAGATTTTCAGTGTACTCGCGGAGTTTATTGCGCATCCAGATCCGCTCTTTTGCCCTCCGCAGAGCCACGTTCAATGCTGCGTCGCTGATAGGTTTATTGATAAAATCGGAGGCTTCCAATTGCAGGGCTTTGATGGCCAGGTTCATCTCGCCATGACCGGTAATAACGATAACTTCCGCGTCACTATTGATCTCTTTCACCCGACGCAGCACTTCGATGCCGTCCATTCCGGGCATCTTGATGTCTGTGAGTACAATTGGCGGCATACGTTCAGAAAAGATGCGCAGGCCGCTTGGTCCATCCTCAGCGGTATACACCTCGTAGCCGTCGCTCTCCAGGGAGATCTTCAACAGCTCCCGCGTACTCTCTTCATCGTCGATAACAAGAAGCGTGTTCATGCCGATACATCTTTCTGGACCGAGTCCTGTCGTCTAATTGCCGGAAAGGTGAGGGTAAAAACTGTTCCCCGATTGACCTCGCTTTCCACCTCTATTGTGCCACCATAATCTTTTATGATGCCGTAGCTGATAGACAAGCCCAAGCCAGTGCCCTTGCCTACTTCCTTGGTAGTGAAAAAAGGTTCGAATATTCTTTCTCGAATATTCTCTGGCATGCCGCAGCCAGTATCGGCCACAATAACCACTACCTTGCCGTTCTTGTGATATGACTTGATAGCCAGTACATTCTGGAGTTCGTCCTGATCCGCCCCAACCTGTTTCTCCTCCATAGCGTCCCTGGCATTCATCACCAGATTGATAAACACCTGCTCCAGGCGATTACTCACGCCGAGCACAGGAGGGAGATTTTCCGCCAGATCAAGCTCCACTTTGATCTGTCTCAGCTTCAACTGCTGACCGAGAACAGTAAATACATCACGTATTGGTTTGTTGATATCGAGGCTTTCCAGCTCATCCAGATCAGTCTTGCGACCAAATTCTCGCAGGTGGTTGATGATGTTGGCTGCACGTTCTACCTGTGCTGATATTTCCGCTGTGACCCTGGCCTCAATCTCTGGCTTTACTGGCTCTCCCCGGTCAATCATCTTCTTGAGAAAATCACTGCCGATTCGAATGGCATTGAGAGGCTGGTTGAGCTCGTGGGCGACTCCAGCGGCCATTTCACCCAGGGTTGCCATTTTGCCCGCTTGAATCAGCTGGGCTTCGGCCTGGATGCGATCGCTGATGTCGGCAATGTTGGCAATGATCACTTCTTTGCCCAGATGCTGCCGGGGGCAGGAGTGTATGTTCACGTACATGCTGCTGCCGTCTTTGCGCCGATGTCGGATCTTTGGCAGAAAAATACAGGCTTCCACCACCAGAGAGCGAATCTTTTCTGCTTCGTGCTGGTCACCCAGATCAAGGAACGACATTTGCAACAGCTCCTCCCTGGAATAACCATAGGTCTCGGTAGTGCGGATATTGGCATCAATGATCTTGAAGGTGGTGCGATCAAAGACAAAAATGGGATTTGGGTCATTGTTGAACAATGAGCGATACTTCTCTTCAGAAGCCTTGAGCTCCAGCTCTGAAGTGCGCAGTTGCTGCGTCATCTGGTTGAAAGAGCGCGCCAGGATGCCGATCTCGTCGTTGGAAGACACTGCAATAGAGGTGGCAAGGTCGCCTGCCATTACCCTCTCGGTGCCCTCCAGGAGCTGCTTCACTGGATGGCTCACAAATCTCTGGATAAACACGGCAATGATCACTGAAATACTCAAGATGGCAACCGTAGCAAACAGGATCATTTTCTTTTTATAACTGGCGATTACCGCATCTACTTCTCTGAGAGACACATCTATGTCCAGGACGCCCAGGACCTTTTGCTCTTGTGGATGGACATGGCAGGAAGCATTGTAACAATCGGGTTCGTTGTAAATCGGATTGATCATGCCCAGCAGGCGGTAATTGGCAGTGCTCTTGAAAATCCTAGAACGTGCTGAGGTGGTGAGACGTTCGAAAGGTTTTTCTTTGGCGTGACAGGCATAACATTGCTCGGACGATTTGTCGAGCATCTTCCCCATCTCGGCCTTGTCGGAGGAGTAGATGATCTCACCCAGGTAGTTGAATATACGGACTTTATCCATACCTTCCTGGGCACCTATAGTGTCGATGGCCCGGTGCAGCCGTTCCGGTTGATACTGGAGCATATCATAGCGCATGCTCCTTTTTATGGTCTCGCTCACAAGGTTGGTACTGCGTATCACCTCCTGGATTAATTGCTTCCTTTGAGCATTGATATTCACGGTGGCGTACACACCAATAACCAGAACGGTGATAGCCCCCACACAGCAGATCAGTTTAAAACCAAGACTTCGATACCACATGAGCGGCTCGGCTGCCTCATCTTCACATCCAAGAAACGAATTGCGGCATCTCATGCATGCGCCACAGCGTTACCTGTCGCGTTTAATGCCGGCACATTGAACGGCGCCTCTTCGCCATCAGCAAAGCTAATAACTCCAGCTCAGGAATACCTGGCAGGCAGGGTGGCTTTATTATCATTTCTTTTCTTTGAGAAGGAGCCTTACGTTGTGCAAAAGTTCCTCCGGGTCAACAGGCTTTTCCATAAAGATATCCGCCTGGATCCAGTCCAAATCTTCCTCCAGGGTACGGCCATAGCCCTTTTCAACAGGAGGTCTGGCGGAAACTATCAGAATAGGGACACCATAGATACCCTCCTTTTTGCGAATCTCCACAGCGAAATCCAACCCTTCGTGCATAGTAGCCATCATAATGTCGAGAACCAGGAGATCAGGTTTCATTTCTTGAAACATCTCATAGCCGGATGGTGCATCCAAAGCGGTGAACACTTCATAACCGGCATCAGTGAGAATTTCGCTCAGTGCATCACAAATTTCCGGGTCGTCATCGATAACAAGTATCTTCTTTTTTTCTGTCATGGATACACTCCTCCTTCTCTAGGTTGCCAGTGCTGCCCATGCTCGTCTTCCTGGATCGAGCGAATCAATCATTCAGGATCTCAGACCAATGTCTGGCAGCCAGCTGCGAGAACGACTCTCCAGCCGCAATCCCAGGTGCGGCAACAGCTACCCATGGCATAGCCTCTAGATGGCCTTCCCTCAGGAATTATACGTCTCTCCTGCCTCCTTCCCCAAAAATGATCATCATGAGTTCATCTGCCTTCTCTAGCGTATCCGCTACCTCGAGCCTGCCCTTCCTGTTCTGCAGAATCCTCCTAGTAAAGAAACATGGGCTTCCCCATTACATGACGGACTTTAGGTCTGTACTGTTCCACATCATAAAGCTCAGGCACATCGACTCTTTTCTGGCCGCTAGTGATGGTGCTCATCGGTACATCGGTGTAAGTACCCTGGCGCAGGGCAATCATCCGACCGCTCACCCTTTTGAGAATGAGATCAATAGCCATGTTGGCATAATTGACCGCCACCATGAGATCAAGAGAATCCGGAGCCCCGCTGCGCATCAGATATGACAGTTGTTGGTAAATAATGCCCTGACCTGTGAGCTGCTTCAATATTTCACCGGTCTGCAAGCCAATGCCGCCGAGCTTCTTGTGTCCATAGGCGTCGGGTTCACCATACTGGACCATCTCGCCTTCGACAATCCTGGCTCCTTCGCTGATGGTAAGCATGGCATAATTGCTCGGATTGGCTCTCTTGTCCTGCATGATCAGTCGCGCCAGTTTTTCCGGCTCGAAAGGCACTTCGGAAATAATGGCTCGATCAACACTGGCCAGATAGGCAGCAATAAGCGACGTCTCGCCGCAATAGCGGCCGAAGAGTTCAATAACTGCAATGCGCTCGTGTGAACCTGTTGAAGTACGCAGGGCATTGATGAAATTGACGCTTCTCGTGACCGCAGTTGAGAAACCGATGCAATAGTCAGTACCGTGAACATCGTTGTCCATGGTCTTGGGAATGGCAACCACAGAAAAGCCTTCTTCGTGGAGCCTTTCACCATAGCTCAAAGTGTCATCACCGCCAATTGGGATCAAGACATCGATCTCCAGCTCTTGCAGAACCCGGAGGACATGGTCGGTAAAGTCATTCAGCTCGCCCTGGCGAGCCCTGTTTTTGAGGAATTCAGGCGTGCTCTCATAGGTCACTTTGCCAGGGTTGGTTCTCGAGGTATGCAGGTATGTCCCTCCCGAACGATCGATGGTGCGCACCTTCGACTTGTCGAGTTCCATAATATTTTGTGCCATGCTCTGCGGATCATCAGGATTATATTCGAGAAGTCCTGCCCAGCCGCGTCGAATGCCGATGACTCTGAAGCCCTCTTCAATGCCGCGATACACCAGTGCCTTTATGCAAGGATTAAGACCAGGAACATCACCACCGCCAGTGAGGATGCCGATAGTGCGAATATTTTGCGAGGTCATGACTATCCCCCCAACACTTGCTGTCAAAACATACGCTTTCGTCTCCAGGACAGATCTGCAGTCTGGTCAACTCAACCATCTTCAGGCAAGCCGACAGTTCGCCCAGAACCGAAATCCCCTGTAACTATCTTTGATTTAAACTAATCTATTTTGATAGGAAGAGTCAATTGAAATGGGCGGCGTGCCTACCACCGCCCGGAAAAGGGAGGAAAAGCCTTGCCCGGCTGATCTAAAAACCACACTCGAGAGCACCGCGGCATGTGTCCGGCTCTGCTTCTCGGCGAACAGTGCCGTTGCTCAACAGCGCCCTAAAAAGAAGTGCGGCCGTGCGGCTTGTGAAGAATGCCTTCGATTTTCTTGTTATAGTACTTCCTGCACTTTTTTATAAACTGGCGGTATTTCCTCGGATCAGAAAGACCCGAGGCCTCCACAGGGGCATCCCAGCACCCCATTCTGAGCAATTGTTCGTCAATGTTGGGGGTATCAAGCAGCTTGATCTTGCTCTCGTAGTAGGAAAGCATCCCGTGAAGTCTCATGGTTCTCTCCGTTCATGAAATTTTTTCTCTAGCAGGCTCTTCAGAGTGTGGCCGAGACGATCCTTCTGAAACCGGCAACCCGCTTCACGCAAACACTTGCTTTGCCAAGATTCCAAGCAATTAGGATGCCAGCCGCGGCATCATCGCCATTGTTAGAGAGCGAACGCTCCTTTCCTGAGCCATAGACCTGCTAACCCTGCTGGCGCAACTGCTCATTCTCAGGGCAAAATGGCAGCAAAATACCATGAAGCAACCAGGGATCCTTTCTCTGGGCTGGCCTGCGCCTCGATTCAACACTTTCTTTTTTCGAGCTGCTGCCCAGCCTGTCATGAAGTGGAGGCAGGGCAAAATGTAACCTTTTTTATATCATTGACTCATTTTCTAGTAGCCGCAAGTATACTTGAGTAAAATAGATTGCCGTTCCTCGTGGCCTTCCACATGCTATTTGCAGGGTCTCCCCAGGCATGGCTTACAGCTCTTCCAGTTGAAGCTGGTGTTGGATCTCTATACATCCTAAAACGCTCTGTGCTGCTGGACAGAGAGAGAGGTACGCTTCCAGTGCCTCCTGGGCCTGGTTGAATTTTTCCGCGGGCAGCTTCAGGGAATAATGGACCTGAATACGGGTGATTTTCAACACACCATTCACATCTTGGATGTACCCCTTCACCCTGGCATTGAAAACGCCCTGGTGAGTGCGAATACCATCTTTGGCCAGCACTGTGGCCAAGGTACCCATCATTCAACCGCCAACAGCGCCGACGATGTGATCCAGGGTTGCTGCATGCTCTTCTTTAGGCTCCAACTTGTAAAAGTCTTTTATTCCTCCGTGAATGCCGTAATACACGGGCTCAGCAAAACCCTCTATTACAGCCTTTCTCGTTGGGCCCTTTTCTCTAGTAATAGTAATCTTGGATTCATGGACGATTTCTGCCATACTCAATCCTCCTCAGTCGCAATGAAAGGCCAATACCTACTTTTATAGTAGTTTTTTATAACACACTGGAGCTAGACGTCCAAGGCCCTGCCTCCAGAGCAAATGATATGATCATTGTCTTGAATTACCGCGGTTGTCTATGCTGTCAGCATCTTTTGACTCAAAGAAATGAAAAAGAAAAGAGGAGAGTTGAGCAACTCGGGGTTCATCAGACTTGTCAAAGAGAGCCTCCTCGTGTTAAGAGTGTCTGCACCATCACAACTTTCGCGGACGAGGATTGGAGTTAAGGATGTCGGAGTTATTTGCAGACCAGCAGGAAGGTAGCGAAATTGTTATTGCTACTATCGCCAACCAGAAAAATCCTTCGCAGGTAGTGGAGATTATTCACTTGCCTGCTACCCATATTTTCCTGACCAGAGGCATTGCCAATCATTTTCACTTGAAAGAGATTGCCGTTCCTCAGGACATCATGCTGGCTGAAATCCATGAAATGACCTCAGTATTGTCATATCTTCTCGAACACATTGCCACTGCAGCCGACCTTAACCTGCCATTCAGGTATGATCCGCAATTTCAGGTGGGGGAGCACGAGTACCATCTCGAGGACAGTGGACAGTATATGCTGTTGAGTCGGAAAAGATGAATATTTTTTTGCAGCAGACCAGGGTCTAGACTTTTAAAACAGGTAACATGTCGACAAAATTGTACCGGCCACTTTTATACTACCTTAGAGAGTGGGCTCCGCTGGAACACCCTCAATTCCTCGAACGCTGTCGTTTCCCCCTACTCTTGTGGCCCCAGCGGGAAGGACTGCTGCAAGAGACATCCATCCAGTTCGAGACCTACTCGGGAGAGCTCTCAGGTGAGGATCCTTTCTGCCACTCAGAGGACACAGAGTCGTCGGAAAAAGAGATCCTGGTCATCGAGGTAAAAAAAAGGTCGCCAAATGCCCCTGAACACATGGTCTGCGTAGGTCGTGCCGGCAATAATGACATCGTCTTTGCCAATGATACGGTCTCAAAACTTCATGCCTATTTTCTCACAGAGGGCTCAGAGTCCGCTTACGAAATCGTGGACGCAAATTCCACCAATGGCACCAGAGTGGGCAACAAAAGGTTGGAGCCGTACCAGGGAGAGGTCCTCGACAATGGAGATCAAATCCACTTTGGCCCACTCATCAAGGTCACCTATCTGACGCCCGCAGGGTTCTATCAGTTCCTTCAGGAGCTGCTGCACAAGAATGCTCAACAGCGTCCATCCAGCGGCTAAGGGCCGCCAAGAGAGAAGCCAATAGCTTCTCTGATCTATGGTTATGACTGAAAAGGAGTAGAAAAATGTACGTCGGACGAAAAATGACTACTGAACTGATCACTGTCACCCCTGATACCCCCATAGTAAAAGCACGCGATCTGCTGAGAGACCACAACATCAAGCAGGTCCCAGTGGTGGACGACAAAGGAAATCTGGTGGGAATTCTTACGGACCGTGACATAAAGATGGCCTGGGCCTCCCCGGCCACTACTCTCAGCATATATGAACTTACATATGTTCTGCAAAAACTCACCGTAGAAAGCATCATGGTCAAAGAGGTCATCACCATCACTCCGGATGCCACTATTGAAAGAGCAGCAAAGATACTGCACGACAAGAAAATTGGCAGCCTGCCAGTTATGGAAGATAATAAACTGGTGGGCATCATCACCAGCACGGATCTGATGGAGGTACTGCTGGATGCTTTGGGAATAGAGGAAGAGAGTGGCCGTCTGGTGGTGCTGGTAAGAGACCGCGTTGGTGTTCTTGCTGACGTCTGCGGTTTGCTCAAGGAGCACAATATCAGCATCTGCAGTATGGTAACCGTACCCCTGCGGCAACACCCTGGTATTTATCAGCTGGTCATTCGGGTTTCATCTGCTGCGCGAGACCGCACTGTGCAGCATCTTGTGGCAGCTGGCTACAAGGTGCTCACTGAATACAAAAAAGACCTCACTCCTTATCTCCCCAACAGCTGAAGCGTGTCAATCTGGCCAGCAAATTGGCAGAAACCTCGACTCCTGCCGCCTGCACGCTGTTCTTTCTGGGTGCAGTGGTCTCCTCAGGTGTAGTTGATGGTGAGGTAGAGATCTCCGCCGCCTGGATCGACGCCAGGACCCTTGCCCCTGAGGCGCAGCCGCGTGCCAGGACGCGTTCCCGGGGGAATGCGCACTCTCAAGACTTCCCGCCCTGCCCCCCGGTCTATCGCCACCTTTACCCAGCCGCCTCGGAGGGCGTCCTCTGCCGGTACGCGCAATTCAAAAAAGGAGTCCTTTGCCGCTGCCTTGTTGATTTGCTGGAGACGAGGAGCTCTCTTCTGACCGCCCAGGAAATATTGCCCTACTTTGCGTCCCAGTCTCCTCAAAAAACCAGGGCTCGCCACCTCTGGTCGCCCATGCCTTCGCAGATGCCTTTTCCGCAGACTGTGGCCGGACCCTCTGCGGCCAACACCATGCGGCCCCCATACAAAGACTCCACCGAGAAGAATGCCCCGCCCCCCGAAGAAAACCTGGTCGAGAAAGTTCCTGTCAAATCGCACTCCGGCTCTGTCGAACTCACGAAATAGCTCTCTAAAGGCTGCATTGATACGGGGGTCTCGGCAGAGGTCTTGAAACACCTGTTCGCGCGTAAAGGGAAACCCTTCAGCACGGTATGTCTGACCGGCCCCCGACCTCAGCCAACGGTCATAGTGATGGCGTTTGTCAGGATCGATCAAGACCCCGTAGGCTTCGCTCACCTCCTTGAAGCGCTCTTCGGCAGCAGCATCTCCTGGATTACGGTCAGGGTGATACTTGAGGGCGAGTTTCCTGTAGGCCTTGCGGATCTCCTCTTCGGAACACTCCTGAGAAAGGCCGAGTATGTTGTAGTAGTTTTTCATCAGCAAAACTCGCCGCCTGTTGCTGCTCTCCTGGTCATCAGGACGATGGTGTGGCGCTGTCAGTGGGCCGAGGTCTGCCTATCACTAGGTAAATGAGCGCTCCTATCACAGGCAGAAAGGTAACCACTATGAACCAGACAACCTTGCTCTTCAGGGAGGGAAACGACCGGTAAGCCACATCCCGTATCGCCCAGATGGTTGGGACCATGGGCAGCAGCAGCACCAGGACCACTATAATTATGCGCAATATAACCTGGCCATCCATAATTCACCGGGTCTAATCTCTGAGTTCCGCCTGTTGACCTCAGCCAAAATTGCAGAGGAATCCTACCACAAAGAAACTGCCAAGAGCAACCTCAGCAATACTGCTTGCAGCCTGGATCATCGAGCGGCAACGGCAACGAAGCCCGTATCGAATGACGGCTCACGGCTGCCTGTCAATACTCAGAGAAAGTCAAGACGAATGACGTGGCCCAATGACGAAACGGGTATGGCAACCCTGGCCGCGGCCGAGTTTCCAGAGTGAAGGCGGTTGGCAGCGTATACTCACGCCGCCTGTCTCTAATCGCCCTCGAGATAACGCTGCAGATGGCGGGCCGTGTGTGAGTAGGCCGTACACTGCAGCAGCTCCTCGGGAGAACCGCTGGCCACCAGGCGGCCGCCCTCGTCGCCGCCTCCTGGCCCCAGATCTATAACGTAGTCGGCGGCCTTGATCACCTCCAGGTTGTGTTCAATTACCACAACAGTGTGTCCCGCGTCCACCAGTGTCTGCAGGGCCGCCACCAGCCTCTCGACGTCAGCAATGTGCAACCCGGTGGTGGGTTCATCCAGAAAGTAGATTGTCCGCGCTCTCCGATTGCCTGCCAGTTCCTGCACCAGCTTGATTCGTTGCGCTTCTCCACCAGAAAGCGTTGGACTCGGCTGGCCGAGACTGAGGTAGCCCAGGCCCAATTTAAGCATGAAATCCAGAGGACGACTTATTTTCAATATTGGTGCAAAGAAGGCTGCCGCCTCTTCTACGGTCATGGCTAGAACCTGGGCAATGTTCTTGCCTTTGTATCTTACTGCCAGAGTCTCACTGTTGTACCGACTGCTGTTACACTGCAGGCAGCGCACGTAGATATCCGGCAGAAAGGCCATTTCCACCCGGTTCAGCCCCTGGCCTTTGCATTCCGGACAGCGACCCGCAGCCACGTTGAAAGAGAAGCGTCCGGCAGTATATCCTCGTGCTCTCGCCTCTGCCGTGGCTGCAAAAAGGCGACGAATTTCTGCAAAAATCCCTACATAGGTAGCTGGCACTGACCTGGGCGTCCTGCCGATTGGGCTGTGGTCCACCCGCACCACTCTATGCAGGTTCTGCCAGCCCAGAAGCTCATCGTACTCGCCAGCATGGTGCTGTGTTTTGTGCAGTTCATTCGACAAAGCCTTGAACAGAGTTTCTTCCACCAAGGTGCTCTTGCCCGACCCCGAGACACCTGTAACACAGGTAAGCGTGCCCAGGGGTATCGCCACCTCGAGATTTCTCAAATTGCGGGCTCTAGCACCCCGCACAATGAGCCACTGTCCATGCCGCGGTCCTCTCCGCCGGGAGGTCAGCCGTCGCCTCCCTCTGCCGTTGAGGTAAGCGCCGGTGACTGATTCTGGCGTACCTCTGAGGTCCGCCAGGCTTCCCTGCGCTACCAATCTGCCGCCGAAGCGACCCGCTCCTGGTCCAAGATCTATCAGATAGTCTGCTTTCCTGATGGTCTCCTCGTCATGCTCAACCACTACGATGGTGTTTCCCTTGTTTTTCAGACCAACAAGAGTCTCCAGCAAGCGCTCGTTGTCGCAAGGGTGCAGCCCTATGGTGGGTTCATCGAGAATGTAGCACACACCCCTCAGGTTTGACCCCAGCTGAGCAGCCAATCTGATTCTCTGAGCCTCTCCTCCGGAAAGGCTGTCAGCAGCTCTGTGAAGTTGCAGGTAGCCGAGGCCCACCCGCTGGAGAAACTGCAAGCGCTGAACAATTTCTTCCATGGCTGGGCCTACTATGGCCGCCTCTCTGCCGTGAAAACGCCAGCTTTTCAGCAGGTGTGTCGCCGATTTCACCGATTGGCGACACACGTCCCAAATGGTGCTGCCATGAATACGCACATTCAAGCCGAACTTGTTGAGTCGTGCGCCTCTGCACTGCGGACACGGCACCTCTCTGCCATCTTCCTGCAGACGACCGAGCCCTTCGCACCGTTGACAGGCCCCGTGCCTGCTGTTGAAAGAAAAGAGCCTGGGATCGAGAGTAGGAAAACCCAAATGGCAGCGAGCACAGGTCAACCTCTTGCTGTAGTAACGCTCGAATCCTTTACCGTCCCAGGCAATGACGGTTCCATCACTGAGCAGCAGGGCCTCGCGGACCGCTGTTTTCAGTCGATCTTCCTCAGCTTCAGACAACTCGGGCCACTGCTGCACTACCACCTCGATATCGTGTTCATGGAATCTCCTGATGATCGGCATAGGGTCCAGGGGCTGCAACCGGCCGTCGACACGCACCAGGTCATATCCCTGTCTCTTTGCCTGCTTCAGCACCTCCCGGTGATAGCCCTTCCGCGCTGTTACTTTTGGCGCCAGCAGGACGAGCGGTTTGCCCAGGAAAATTCGGTAGAGGTCGGCGGCGATAACTTCCGGGGTGGCCACGCTAATAGGATCACCGCACTGTGGACAGTAAGGCTCGCCTACCTTGCTGTAAAGCAGCCGCAGATAGTGATAGATTTCGGTTATGGTAGCAACTGTGGAGCGAGGCCCCATCAAGCTGCTTCGTTGATCTATAGCCACCGTTGGCGGCACACCGGAAATCTCGTCTGCCTCTGGTCGATCCCGATTTGGCAGGTACTGGCGGGCATAAGTCGACAGGCTGTCCAGGTAGCGCCGCTGACCCTCGGCAAAGAGAATGTCAAAGGCAAGAGTCGTCTTGCCGGAGCCTGAAACACCTGTAATTACCACCAGTTGATCCCGCGGCAGGTCCAGAGAAAGTCCCTGGAGGTTGTGCTCTCGCGCCCCTCTGATCTTGATGACCCTGCCGTTGCTGCTGGGGCGGGGCATCTGAATCGGCATGGAGCGGGAGCTTCTTCCTTGCCGAAAAAGCCTGAGAAAACGTCCCGTATGGGAAACCTCCGACTCAGCCACCTGCTCTGGAGTGCCTGCTGCCACGATTTCTCCGCCCCGGTCTCCACCTTCCGGTCCTAGATCTATCACATAGTCGGCAGAGTCGATCACCTCCAGGTTGTGTTCCACCACCACCACGCTCTGTCCCTGCTGCACGAGACGGTGCAGTGCTTCTAGCAGCACGCCCACATCATCACCGTGCAGACCTGTGGTGGGCTCATCAAGCAGCAGAAGTGCTCCCTTTTTGCTCGCTTCTTTTAGGGAGCGGGCCAACTTCAATCGTTGACTCTCCCCGCCGGAAAGTGTGTTCAAAGGCTGGCCCAGGCGCAGGTAATTCAGCCCAACTTCCTGGAGCGGTTGCAAGGCAGCCGCTACCTTTTCCTGATCCGCAAACAGATTTACTGCCTCCTGCAGGGTGAGGTCGAGCAGGTCGCCAATTGAGCGGCCTCGATAGAGAATGTCCAGAACCTCCTGACGGTAGCGCTTCCCCTGGCAGGCTGGACACCTGAGGTAGAGATCGGCCAGGAACTGCATCTCCACCCGTTCGTAGCCTTCTCCCCTGCAGGCCTCGCATCTGCCAGCCGCCGTGTTGAAGGAGAAATGCGCTGGTCCATATCCTCGCAGTTTGGCTTCCGCTGTATTGGCATAAAGCCTCCTGATAAAAGAGAGAGCCCCGCTGTAGGTGAGCAGGTTTGCCCGTGGCGTCCGGCCGATCGGCTGCTGATCCACCAGCACCACATCACTGAGCAGGTCAAAACCTCTTATGTCAGCGCAATAACCAGGCTTGTCCGTGGAAACGCCGCGGTACCTCAACCAGTTGCGGTACAGGACGTCCTCAACCAGAGTGCTCTTGCCTGACCCAGAAACCCCGGTTACTGCCACCAGCAATCCCAGAGGAATGTCTACCTGAATGTTGCGCAGATTGTGCACCCGTATACCCTTCAAATGGAGCCAGCGGCCTGCCCGGGGCCTCCGGCGGAGCCGTCTGGCAGTCTGCCTGCCGCTCGTCAGGTAACAGGCAGTCCGCGATTCAGTTGCCTGGCAAATTCCCGAGGTAGGCCCAGCATAGACCACCTTGCCGCCGCACTCTCCAGCATCCGGCCCCAGGTCTACCAGGTAGTCGGTCTGTTGAATTATAGTTGGCTCGTGTTCCACCACCACTACGGTATTTCCCTGGGCGGTGAGGGCTTTGAGAATTCTTGTAAGTCTGTGATTGTCCCGGGGATGCAAGCCCACACTGGGTTCATCCAGCACGTACAAGGTGTTCACCAGGGGTGAACCCAGGGCCCTGGTGAGGTGAACTCTCTGCACCTCACCACCAGCCAGAGTTCTTGACTGACGATCCAGAGTCAGGTAGCCAAGGCCAACTTCCACGAGATAAGACAACCGTCTGACCACCTCGCTGCAGACCAGACTGGCAGCAGGATCCTCGGAATACCTTGCGGTCAGCTCCTTCAAAAAAGCAAGAGACCTGTCTATAGACCAGCTGTTCAATTGTCCAATATGGACACCATTGCAGCGGTAGAGCAGCGCCAGCGGTTTAAGGCGGCTGCCCCCGCAGGCGGGACACCTGAGATAGGCCCTGTAGCGGGACAGAAAAACCCGAACATGCATCTTGTAGGTCTTGCCCTCCAACCAGCGGAAGAAGCCGCGCACACCATAGAATTCGTCACCCTCATCGATCACAGCCTGCTGCTGCTCAGGAGAAAGCTGTTTGAAAGGTACATCTGTGGGAATGCCCCTGGATCGACAGAAATCCATGAGGTCATAGTATTCGCCGCGCCTGGTGCCCCAGGGCCGAATTGCTCCTGCAGCCAGTGATATATTTCTATCAGGAATTACCAGATCCAGGTCCACGTCAATTATACGCCCGAAGCCCCGACAGGTTTCACAGGCTCCCAGAGGGCTGTTAAAGGAAAACAGGTGGGGAGATACAGGCGGATAAGCGATGTTGCAGTTGGGACAATTTCTTGCTGTAGAGAAGTTTCTTCTTTCTCCGGCAGCAGTAATAACCGTTGCCCTGCCATTGCCGTAGTGCAGCGCCAGCTCCAGACTGTCGAGGATTCGTTTTTTCCTGCCCGCGGTCCACGTTACCCTGTCTACTACAATATCCAGCGGTCTGTCCGCAGGCAGTTCATCTTCTTCAAGGGTCTTCAATAAGCCTTGGTGCAGGAATCTACGAAAGCCATGCCTGTGCAGATAGCGCCGAGCTGTTTCGTCATCCTCCTGGTACAGAGGAAAGACAATGAAGGCAGGACCATCACCAGCCATCTGGGCAACAGCCTGCCAGATGCTTTCCGGTGAGTCCTCCTGCACAGGTTGGCCGCACTTCTCGCAGTGAAGTGTTGCTTTCCTGGCATAGAGCAGTTTCAGGTAGTCGCTGATTTCAGTCATGGTGCCCACTGTTGACCGACTGCTCTTGACTGGATTGCCCTGTGGTATGGCGATGGCTGGTGGTATGCCAATGATTTCCCGAACCCTGGGTCGGTCCAACCGCTCTAGAAACTGCCGGGCATAAGGAGAAAATGTCTCCACGTAGCGACGCTGGCCTTCCGCATAGAGAACCTCCATGGCCAAGCTGGACTTGCCGGAGCCGCTCACACCGGTAATGGCGATGAGCTGTTCTCTCGGCAGGTGCAGGCTTATGCTTTGCAAATTGTTCTGGCTGGCCTCGATGATGTGTATGTATCTCTCATTGGCTATCTGTCGCGGAACCATCATCTGCTGCTACGCCCTCCATGGGATGCTCTGGAATCCATCTGGAATGATAAATGTGACAGGAAATTTGGGCAATGAGAAATAAAGGAGAGGTTTTTGCCAAAAGTGGTGCTGTATACCCTTCCAGACAGTAACTCTAAGGTGTGATGCGAGCTGATTCGCCTGAGGAAATGTCCTGTTTATTGTCTTTATGCATCTCCAATGGCAGGGACAAGATGCCGAAAATCATCGAAATAGATCAAGATGCCCAGGAGATTGGGGAAAATTGCATAACATTGGTGGCAAATGCTACCAGGCCAGGAGAAAGCAGTTCGTCCAGATTCAAACCCAGTCGGCAGTCAACAGCCTCCACTGCCTGGTACACACGGGCATGTGGATGGAAATTGAGGCGCACTGCCTGGCCGAACTTGGGATGGGCAGGATCACACCAGGCCGCAGGAGTAAAAGCAAAATGCATGCGGCAGGCAAGGGGTCTCACCGGGTAGATTATGCATTCACCACTGATAGTAAGAAAGCCGCAGCGCCGTCTCTGCTTCCTGTATGCCCCGAGCAAGAGTTCCACCTCGCTGTCTGAGTCTGCCTCTACCCCCTTCCTGACAGCTTGCTGCAGCTCCCGCTGCAACTCACTGAGCACTTCACAGTTTTCCAGATGTCTCTTGAACAAACGGCTGCTTTGTCCCACCAGCTTCATCTGGTCATATATGAGGAGCAATTCCCACTGGCTTACACCCGCAACCATTTCAAAGCAGCAGGACGAGCAGCTGCGGCCGCAGGACAACAGCCAGCCTTTTTTTCTCATGCCGGTTACTGCGTGCAATATGTATTGATCATAGAGTCGCAGAATTCTAATGCTAAGACTCCTTGCCCTCAAAGGAAGAGCCAGCCTGCGACTGAACAGGCCAAGCTCTTCCAGGCCAGCAAGCTCATTGAGAGCTGCGGCCATTCTCTTCATAATATTCCGGGAGTTTTCGTCCTCCAGATGAGTAAAGCGAAGGATGCTGTTTGTTTTCCTGGGCGGTCTGTTCATCACTGCACCGGTCAATCTCCTGTCGGGTTCAGGCCAGGCTTCCCGCATCTGTTATCACAAGCGCGAGCAGCTGTCAAAAACAGCACTCGAGCGAAAATGGCCTTTTCTTCAAACCGTCTTCCGGGTATGATGAGACCATCAAGGAAGTGGGCTAGCTGCTCATCTGGCCCCAGGCTGATTTTGACGAGCACCAGGGTATGATTCTCCATGGTAATTTCCTGCCCAAATTGCAACTTCAGGGCGGTCCTCACCAACAGCGCCCTGGCGCATTCACAGCCACAAGTTGTCTGCCCCAGGTGCAGATGCACCCTGCACATCCCGGCAGCCCAGGAGGCTGTCAGCTCAGGAGGCGCCCAGAAAACTATATCTGCTGTGCCAACCGGCACCCCCTGGGAACAGAGATCCACATGGCTTGATATCTCAGCCTGGCTGCGCATGGCTACCCGACTGCTCTTTCATCCGGGCTCCACTTTCGCTGCCATCGATTATTCCTCGGGGACAGGTGCTTCGCTGATTTTTGCCCTCATCTATGGCTCTCTGGGCCAGATCATTGGTCGCTACTGGTTTACACTTCTGGAAATTCAGCACGGCACTCTGGTTGCAGATGCCCTGACAAATACCCTGCATTTTGCTCTCTGGACAGTTGCCACGCCAGTACTGCTTCTTGTATCACTGCTCATTGGCACGTGCACTATTCACTGCAGCCTGGCCATCTTGCGAGGAACACACCGCCCCTTGCGGGCAACATTGCAGGTGCTGGCCTACACTTCCGGGGCAACTGCCCTGCTCAATGTCATCCCGCTTGCTGGCAGCATTATAGCTCCTCTGTGGGGTTTCGTCCTTGCATACCACGGACTGGCAGCCTGTCACCAGACCTCAAAACTGAGGGCTGTGCTGGCCCTTTTGCTGCCGGTAATTTTCTCTGTGCTGGTGCTGCTGATCATCTTCATGGGGGTTGCTGCTACAGGCCTCCTCCAGATAATGGAAAAAGTGGCCAGTTCCCTGTAAACATAGTCCATTGAAAGCCATTCACTGCTGCCGTTTGTTGCCGACCCGGTCTAGCCCACCTGCTGCACCTTCTATGGTAAGTTTATCTCGTTAGCGGAAGCGGAGTAATTTCCACTGAAAAAGCTCTTGACTCAGAGATTACAACCCGCATATAGTCACTTGAGAACAGGCTGCTTTGTTTACTGCCCGACTTTTTTACATCTGGCTGCGACTCTGACAACCACAACGTAGACACGGTGGGCGGTTTTCGCCTCGTGCTGATCATGTATACTCACGCGTTGGATCATCTTATGACTCGGAGGTGAGGGGCGGTGAAGGAACTGATAGAGGTAATGGCGAAAGCTCTGGTGGAATACCCTGAACAGGTGAGGGTTACTGAAATCGTTGGACAGCAGACCACAGTTATCGAGTTGAAGACTGCCAAGGAAGATCTCGGCAAAATTATCGGCAAACAGGGAAGAAACGCCCAGGCAATGAGGACTATCTTGAATGCAGCTTCAACGAAGCTCAGAAAACGAGTAGTGCTGGAGATCATTGAATAACGCTTGCAGGAAAGCGGCCCCAGGTCTGCATCAGCCACATCGAGTATCATAGATGTCTCGAGAAAATCCGTCCTGTTTTGGCATCCCAGAAGAGTGTATTCCCCGGGATGACAATGGTATTATTCAGCCGCAGGAAAAGTGCCGCTCCTGCGAGCTTTTGCGGGAATGCCTCAAGGAAGCCATTGCTGCCAGCGGCGGGGTGCATAAAGTAAGAGCTGCTGCCGCTGGCGAAAGCACTCCTGCTGAGGCTGGGGGCATTGTAGGCGCCATACTGCGGTGGTCTGCAAGAAAAAGTGCAGCTCGCCGGGGCAAACCCAGCTAGAAGCCCGCCGCTCACTTCTGCCAGCTACTGTTTCCTCTTTTGTTGATCAAGAAATGACGTCCCTGCTCATTGTTCACCAAGGCGCTATCGGAGATCTCATTCTCAGCCTGCCGGCTGTCGAGGCACTTCATCGCTCCTTTCCTGGAGCGCTCTTGAACTTCCTGGCGCACCCTCATATCCTTGAAATTCTCAGAGGCCGTCCATACATGGGAGAGGTCTGGGACTGCCAGGCGAGCCTGTGGAGCGGCCTCTATGTATCGTCCGGCAAGGTGCCTGCCAGTGCGGCATCCCGGTTGCACGGCGTGGAAGAGGTCTTTGTCTTTGGCCTTGCTGCCAGTGAAGTCTTGCGAGAAAACCTCGGCCGAATTCTGGGAAAGGCAGCCCACCGCATCCAGACGGTGCCGCCAGCTGCTGAAAAAATCCCGGCAACTGACTATCAGTGCCGGCAGCTGCAGGCCATTGGCATAGAAGCCATGCCGCCACCGCCGGCGGTCATTGCGCCTGCAGCTGAGGAAGTAAGCCGGGTAGCGGAATATATCAAGACCACTCTGGCAGCGCGCCAACGGTTGGTGCTCATTCATCCTGGAAGCGGCGGTCTGCAGAAACTCTGGCATCCTTCAGGGTGGCAAGCAGTTATTCGGGAGCTTTCCTCATATGCACACCTGCGCCTTGGTCTCTTGTGGGGCCCGGCCGACCGCAAGATTATAGGGCTGCTGCAACCCATGCTGCAGCAAATCCACCTGCTTACCATGGAAAACTGGCCACTGGGCAGAGTGGCTGCCCTGCTCAAAAAGGCAACTCTCTACCTGGGAAACGACTCCGGCATCACCCATCTGGCAGCGGCCTGCGGCGTGCCCACTATTGCCATCTTTGGACCGACCGATCCGCGAATCTGGGGCCCCAGGGGACCCCGGGTGAAAATAATTACCAGGAAGGAAGTCAGCCCGGCATACGAGTCAGCAACTCATATCAGTTTGCCATCCACTGAGCCACCTGCTGAAACTGAACAGGTACTGCAACAGGCTGAAAAGTGGTTGGGTTTTCATTAGAAAACATGTATGCTTCTCGACGAACTGGGCGGTTACAGGGGGCTGCCTTGCCTTTCTGGAGATCATTGAGAAAAGCCAACGAGTCAATTGCTAAGCTGCATTACCAGAGGAGGAAAGCGTGGCCGACTTGCAAAAGATGGTGGTAGTACCACTCGATGGATCTGAAAACTCCATGAAATCATTAGACTATCTCCATGTGATCTACGGGGGAGATCATAATATCGAAGTAATACTCAAGCACGTGCTGCCCAGCTTGCCGCCCGTCTTTCTCCAGGACGGCGTGGTGCCCAAGCAAGCGGCCTTGAAGCTGAAGGCCTTGAAAAACAAGTCTATTCGCCTGGCAGAACGTCTCCTGGCGGAGGGCAAAGATTTTCTGGTGAGCAAAGGCTTCCCTGAAGATCAGGTGAAAACAGTGTACCGGGAGAAAGAAGCAGGAATAGCCAGAGATATTTCAGCCTGGGCTGAGAGCAAGCGGGCAGACGCTGTGCTCATCAGCACTCGCGGCCGCAGCCGCCTGGAGACCTTTTTCACGGGCGAAGTTGCCGGAAAGGTTCTTGATTACTGCAGGCTTTGCCCCATATGGATTGTCGACGGTACAGTGGCTTCTAACAAGGTGCTCCTTACCGTGGACAGCTCTGAATACTCCCTGCGGGCAGTCGATCACGCCGGCTTCATGCTCTCCGGCACCAATTGCCAGGTGACCCTTTTTCACAGCATCCGCAACCTCAGAGGCTTTATTCCTCAGGAAGTGCTCGAAGAGGCTCCTGAGCTGGAAGAACTCTGGCAAAGCAAAATTGGCCAGGAAATCGCTCCGTATATGAAAGAAGCGGTGGCAAAACTCCTGGAAGCCGGCCTCCTCGAGTCCCAGATTACCACTCGAGTTATCAACGGCAGCCGCAATGTCGCCAACGATATTCTCAAGGAAGCCAGGAGCGGCGGCTATGGCACCATAGTGATGGGGCGCAGAGGCCTGACCGGTGTCAGGGAGCTCTTTATGGGAAGCGTCAGCAGGAAGGTGCTGCAAGATTGCCGAGGCCCATCCGGCCGGCAATGACCGCCGGCCGGATGGCGCCAACTTCTTACGGCGTTACTTCGAATTGCAGAGTCTGCAACAAGGTACCGTTGGCGTCCAGTACCTCGACTTTCCAGGCTCCCAGTTCATGGGGCTGAATAATCTTTGAGCTGTAGGTCCGCCAAGTCGATGATCTTACCTCTAGAACCACCCTCGCTCTTTCTGTGCCGTCAAAATACCACACATGGGTTACCTGGGTGGGTTCCTGTGCACCAGTAATCTTGGTGAAGCAGTATAGCTTCCCGGTGGACACAGGGAAGCTGGTGCCGGAATCAACAGGTTCCAGATTGACCACATCCCTGCAGATGGCTGCCACTGCCACCTCCAACTGGGACGGGCTCTGAGCAGCAACAGTGTCTATCGGCAGCAAACAGATGCTGAAGATCATGATGAGCGTAACTGGAACGACAAATGTCTTCATGGCAATACTCTCCTTGCTCGCGGGTTTACAAGACATTATGGCTTGTGCCTTGATGCAATATGAATGCCAGGCCACCTGGTGTGACCCAGGCAAATCTATCGCCCCAGGAGCCATCTATAAACTCTTTGACTGGCCGCCAGTCATATGCCCACATCCTCGTTTATCAAGACAACCTTGATTCTTCCCCTGGGGAAAGACTTTTCAGTTATGACCCAGCTGTTGCAGATTCGCTCCGGGCTCTTGCATTCCTCGCACCAGGAAGTCTTGACGCAGGGCGTTTTCTTGTCAAGCCTCATTGCATTAGCTGGAGCAGCGTAATTCTTGATCCTGAACATCGCCTCATCCACATCCGAGACGATTTTGTTGCGGCCCACGAGAATAACTACCTGTTTGGGACCAAAGGTGATAGCCCCTACCCGATTGCCGATCATGTCCAGGTTTACAAGCTTGCCATTCTCAGTCACCGCATTTGTCCCTGTGATGAAGAGATCCACGAGAAGCGCCCGCCGCCGCAGCTCCAGCATTGCCTCTGGAGAAAGATCCCTGGCAAAGGTGTCCAACACCTCCCAGTCAGCTTTCTCTTTCAGTGCCTGGTAGAGACCACAGTTGATGAAAGTCATTGATCCGCCCCAGGATACTGTGGCGACCTCCAACCTGGGGATAATTTCCTCGAGGACAATCTCTCTGGCCTGGCCACTGTCCTGCACCAGATATACTTCGAAATTGTTTGCTTCCAATGCCGCCTTCACCTCTGCCAGCCGAATCTGCCAGTAGTGTTCTATAGGCTTATCCATAAGGCAATCCCTTCCCTTGCTGTCATCATGTTGCAGGCGCCTCAGCTGGACCGTCGCCCAGCAGCAAAACGCTGCCGACTGGATTTGCAGCAACAAGCCAGCAATGACAGCGCTGCGGCCGCCCTTTCTCACGAGCGGCCAATATAATAGCGGCTGCCGGCCACATTTAAATAAAACTTTCCCTGCTGCGAGTCTTCCTCCACAAATCTCGCCAGCTGGTAATATGCCGGCCGCAGGAATCTAGCTGGCAGTCTCTGGGGGAAAACTTTGCAGTATAGTACATTGTCCTTGCCCTGCCAGAGCGTCGTCGGATCCAGAACCTGCGGTTCTTCGAGATGTTTGACAAACAAGAGAATCTCCTCGAGCCCCTTGCCGTCTTTTTTCGTTTCACCTTCCACTCTAGTTATCACCACCGGAGTATCCTCCACCTCCAGATAACACTCCTGGCCACCCAGTCGGATGATAAAAAGTCCACTGGCCTCATCCCGTCGCAGGTGTTCACACAGCAAACTTACAATGTCCTGGCGGAACATGAGATTGCCCTTGTGATACCAGTCTCCCTGCTGATCAATGAATATCTGACAGGGAGCAAGCCCTCCTGCAAAAGATGGCCCGCCTTTTTCTCCTGGCCCGTTCATTTTTACCTCAGTCGTCAACTTTACCGCCTGCTTTCAGAAGGTCTTTTTGCTGTCCAATAAGATTGTAACCGGACCATTGTTGACCAGGGAGACCATCATCTGTTCTTGAAAGCGTCCGCAGGCCACCTGCACGCCGCGGTCCCGCAAGCGTCGAACGAAGTCTTGGTATAATCTCGCGGCCTTCCGAGGCTCACAGGCCGCCGCAAAAGACGGTCTCCTGCCCTTGCGGCAGTCGGCCAGCAGAGTAAACTGGGAAACTGCCAGCAAATCGCCCTTTACATCTAGCAGAGAGAGATTCATCTTGTCCTGCTCGTCAGCAAAGATTCTCAAGTGGATGATTTTTTCAGCCAGGTAAGAGACGTCTTCTGGACCATCATCGTGGGCCACTCCCAGAAAGACAAGCAGACCATTGCCAATGGAGGCCACTTCCCGCTGGTGCACCCTGACGCTCGCCTCACTGACACGCTGGATCACTGCCCTCACACCTCACCTCATCCTTCCATCATGGCCTGCAGCCGCTGCCAGAGCACATCACGTCCCTCCCCGGAAACAGCAGAAAATTGGACAATGGTCTGACGAGCAAG
>JAFDGZ010000016.1 GCA_019309045.1 Deltaproteobacteria bacterium
TCAAATTAAACTTGGCATTAAGCAACTTCTTTTCATCATAACCTAGTTCTAATTCTAGCGGATTCTAGGCTAATTAACAGCTTGCATGGAATATTGTTACGATAACTAGTTTATTTTACGACTAAAATGAATGGTTTTGTGAACAAAAATATCACAACTTCAGTGTCATACTTTTCAGTCTACGGGGATCAAGTCATCCCTATTTGACTCACCCATTAAAGTGAGTTATCAGAAGAGATGAAAATGTATGAATGCCGAAGTCCATTCCATTGTTTCCTCTCCTTTGCCAATAAAATTCTTTGAAGGTCAAAAAAAATGAGAAAAATGCAATTCTCACTGCAGTGGAAATTCCTCATGAGCATAGCCTTGATCATTTTTCCGATCCTAGGCATTATCTTCCTCTGGATAAGTGTGCAGCATGAACAGCAGTCTCTGGATCAAATAAGGACCCAGGCCAGAGCCCTGGCAAGACAGATAGTGTTGACCAGACAGTGGATCTCCGATTGCGGGGGGGTTATGGTCCTGCGGCGGAGCAGGGGGGCTCAAAACACTGTTTGTTATTATGACGACAGGCTGGAAACTTCCAGAGGAACTTACCAGAGATTCACACCTGCAATGGTGACCAAGAAGCTTTCTCAATATTCCCAACGGCAGGATATGTACCAATTCCACCTTGCAAGCCTTAATCCACTCAATCCGGACAATCGTCCTGACGACTTTGAAAAAAGAGCTCTCGAGATGTTTCAACGTGAAGGCTTGACCGAGGTGTCAGCCTTTAAAGGCCAGGGTCAAGAACAACGGTTTTTTTACATGGTTCCGTTGCGTATGGATGACACCTGTCTCGAATGTCACCAGCAACAGGGCTTTACTAGAGGTGCTGTCGGGGGAGGCTTGAGCGTGATCTTGCCAATCGGAAAAATGAGAGCGGCCGTTGGCAGGGACCAACTGAAGCTCGCTGTCGCCGGCGTCGGTCTCAGCATATTGACTATCTTCACTCTATTTGTCCTGCTCCGGCGCATGGTAATCAGGCCCTTGCAAGAGCTTGAAGGAGTGACGGCCGAGATAAGTGCTGGAAACTTGGCGGCCCGGGTGAATATCTCAACGGGAGATGAATTCGAAAAGCTTGGCCAGGCTTTCAATTCAATGGCGAGGAGCCTTGCCGACAGCCGTGAATCGCTGGAAGAAAAGATCAGACAGGCCACCCGTGAACTTTCCGAAGCAAACAGTGAACTTCAAAGTCTGGACAAACTAAAATCAGACTTTCTGGCAAACATGTCTCATGAACTTCGTTCTCCTCTGACTGTGATTCGCGGTGGCGTGGACTATCTCAACCGCACTATTCAGGGCGTGGAAAACAGACGCTACCTAGCTGTCATTGACAAGAATCTGGCCCGCCTGATTCACCTAGTTTCTGATCTATTCGATTTCACCCGCATTGAGGCAGACAAGGCAGACTGGTGTTTCGAGAAAGAGAATGTCTCCTCCTTGGTGCAAGAGGTTGTAGAGATAATAGGTCCGTTGGCCAAGGAAAAAGATATAGCCATCACTTACAAATATCCCACTGCAATTTATGCATATATCGATCTCGAACGAATAGAGCAGGTGCTGGTTAATCTGATTGAAAACGCCATCAAATTTTCTGAACAAGGCACAACTATCAATATCGTTGTCAAGGAGCACGAAGACGAGGTGCAGCTCGCTGTAAGCGATCAGGGTGTGGGCATTTCCGAAGAAAATCTTGAAGTGATTTTCGAGAAGTTCCACACCCTGCCTTCATCAGGGAGCAGAGGAAGGCACGAAGGAACCGGCCTCGGCCTGGCTATTTGCAAAGGAATCATCGAGGCTCATGGAGGAGAGATCTGGGCAAAAAGCGTGGCAGGCGAGGGAAGTGTCTTTTATTTTACCCTACCAACAAAGAAACAGAATGACTGAGCTCGGATAAATTACTAATAAAACTGAGACAATATTAGCCCTGAGACACTTCAGTGGATTCTGGCCATGTGAGCCCGAAAGATTGCCGCCTTCTCATGACCTTTCCCTGTTATTCCTACTTTGTTTGCCCAACCACTGGGAAAAAGTTGGAAAAGGGGCTGGTATAGCACCCGCAAGGCAAGGTACGAGGTCGCTGCCTGCCAGAATATCATTCTGGGATATGATGTCAGGAAAGGTTGAATTCCTTGCGAAGTCTGGCGGAGAGCTCCCTGATGACTGCGAAGGCCTTCTCCACCGTCTTTTCACCGTCAGGATTCACCAGGCAGCACGTTGCCGGCGAGAGCATACTGCGGCTGAAAAGAAAATCTCGATCGATGCCCTTGCCCTCCAGGGAGGACCAGATATCTGTCATTCGCCTGTCCAGAGAGTCGAGATCTTCGCTGGCAAAGGGTTCGAAATTGGTTGGTACGATGCCCCAGACCAGCCTGCCGCCTCTGTCCAGGAATCTGCGAATGGATGGGGCATACTGGGCGAACACTTCTCCGTTGCTGTAGACGTCTAAAGAGAGTACGTCCATGTCCAGACCCAGGAGAAAATCCCAGTCAGGATTGCCGCAGAGGTGAATGCCGCGGGGTCTGTCGATCATGGCAAAAAACATCTCCATGTCTTCTCGGGCCTTCATGTCACTGTAGCCAGACAGAGCGCTGAAGAGAAACTGTAGGCCTGGTTCGTCTACGAACATAAATGCATTGGCATTGAGCTTCTTCAGCCGCTGCAGCTGGACATTGACCCGGCGGGCCATGAATTCCATGAGAAACGGCCTCACTGTATCGTCGAAGAGAATCGGCCGGTCGTTCTGGTCCAGAACGTTAAAGCCGAAACTGATCGGTCCTTCAATCTGCCCACGAATAGCTGGTCTTGCTGAAAAATCCAGCTCCAGGAAGCGGTGGTAGACCACCGAATATTGCTCACTGATATCAAAGTAGGCGGGATTATCGAAGTGGGCCATGGTCTCCTCGAATTCGGCCACAAACTTATCCATGGAGAATCGCAGAGTGCGATTGTCCAGATCCAGGAGGATTCCTGGGAAATGTTCTGATGCCTGGACGTACATGTCCTCATAATAGCTCACATGCGGCAGCTGCGGCCAGTAAGGTACATCCAGCGACAGGGCCATTTCCAGGGCCCGGTCCACATCCTTATGCGGCATGACTGCCATGGCAGTGGTCAGCAGGTTTCCCGGTATTGGCATGAGTAGTTCCTCAGAGCAGCTCTAATTCTTCAAGGTTGATTGGTCGGTTTTGCAACTGGATATGGCTGGCTGCACCATCTCAATAGCGCTTTGTGTCTCTCATTCTTGACAATTTCCCCTCCAATTCGGCCAGGCGGCTTAGCAACTCTTTTTCCTTTTGCCAGCGTGCCGTTACATCGCGGATCAGAGCGGCAGTGCCTATGGGTTTCCCAGCCTCGTCGGCAAGCAGGGCTATGGTGAATTCTATGGAAATACGGCTGCCATCACTTCTGACGGCAGGTACTGCCAGTAAATCTTTCCCGTATGTACTCTGGCCTGAAGCCATGGCCTGGCGGTAGCCTTGCCAGTGCCTTTGCCTCAATTTTTCGGGAATAATGAGATCCAGGCTGTTTCCCAGTGCCTTTTTTGCTGAATAGCCAAAAATCGATTCGGCGGCAGAGTTCCACAGCTCAATTATTCCTGTCTTATCAGCAAATATGATGGCATCTGCGGCCTCAACCACGATTTGCTGGTACAGGCGTGCTGGCGTCAGCGTCAACATAAAACAAATTCCTCCTGAAACTCAACAGGCAGAGAGGCGTTTTAACTTTTCAGGCGGGAGCTTCGGCAGCCTGTTCAGGAGCATAGCGGTTCAAAATGGCAAAGAGTACCAGTGAGAGCAGGGCCAGGCCAAAGAAGACGGCAAACCCCAGAGCATAACCTCTAGTGCCAGACATCTTGACAAAAAGTCCCATGACAGGCGGTATGACAAAGCCACCAAAGGCCCCCAGGCCGCCAACAATACCCGCAGCGCCGCCAACTGTCTCGGGTGTATACTTGGGTACCAACTTGAACACTGCTGCATTGGCAAAGCCCATGCCCAGGGCTAGCAGAAGCTCCCCTGCTATGGCAACCGCCATGGATTCTCCTGCTGACATCATAATCAGGCCACCCAGGGCCACCACCATAAAAGAAAGAAATACGGTCTTCTCGCCGCCAAGCCGATCTGCCGTCAATCCTCCAAACACCCTGAGAATTGAGGCGGACAGGGAATAGAGTGCGGTAAGGAGTCCTGCCATTACCAGACTGGTCCCAAAATATTCCCGCCAGTAAGTCGGAAACCAGACAGTTAGAGCAATGAAACCACCAAAGGTGACAAAATAGAAGACTGTCAGAATCCAGGTCCGCCAGTTGGAGCCGGCCTTCTTGAGAGACTCCATTATGTTGCCCGAAGGGATCAGCTCTTCACCACAGGCAATTAACAGGGCATCTTCGTCGATTTCAATGCCCATTTCCTTATATTGAAAGTAGGGTGCATCCTTCATGTACAGGAAGAAGACGATCAGCAGGGCGATGAGCATGCCGAGCCACAGCACGTAGGAAAATGCGAAGCCCAGAGAGACTACCAGGAAAGGCAGGGCCACGGCGAACATTCCCGGAGCCATGTTGCCCAGACCTGCATAAACGGCCAGGGCTGTACCCTGCTTTTTCTGAGGATACCAGTAGGACACGGTGGGTATGCCGACAGAAAATACTGCAATGCCGCAGCCGCACAGGATGCCGGCGAGCAGAAACAACGGATAGTGAGCAGGACGGGGTGGGGTAAGGATAGTAAACAACAAAGTGATGGCGCCAATGCCGGCAACGGCGAGTCCAAGAAGGACCAGAATAGGCTTTTTGCCACCCAGACGGTCTACCATGGCTCCGAAGGGGATGCGCAGCAAGGAACCGGTCAGGGCTGGGCTGGCAGCAAGAAGTCCCATGAGCATGGGATTCAAAGCCATGGCCTGTTTAAGCTTGGTAACAATGGGACCAAAAGCTGACACTCCAGCAAAGCCGGCAAAAAACGCCAGGGTGGTCCAGGTCAGGGCGGCCCCCCTGCTCGATTGTGCATAACAGACAGCCTCATCATTATTCATGAGCTTTCGGCTCCTTTCAATCATTTGTCTAACTTTACAGCCTGACTACATAAATATACTATCCGAGATATTGCCATCTCTTCTATCGTCTATGAATGTAGATGCCTCCGCCTGTAGAGAATTTGTCTGCGGAAGGCATAGCTGACTGGTGCACTCCAGATGTGAATCAAGCGACTAAAGGGTGAGAAAGCGAGCAAAACAAAGGCGCTCAGGATATGAATCTTGTAGCTCACGGGCACCGGCAGCATCAGGGCCGGCTCTGGTCTGAATGTCAAAATCCCTCTTATCCATGGAGCAATGCTGTCGAGAACATAGAAGTGACCGAAGATCACGTTGAAAAGACCCATGCCAGTGACAAAAACAAGCAGGGCCAAGGTGCACCAATCATTGACACTGCTGGTTACTTTGATTCGTTGGTTTGTTCGCCGGCGCCAGGTGAGCATGAGGCTGCCGCCAAAGGCGGCAGCGCCTACCAGCAGGCCGCTGTAGTAGGCAATCGTGGTATGCGTTTGGCCATCTAACCCAATGGCATCGTAAAGGCTCTGGGGGACGAGCAGTCCTCCAGTGTGGCCTGCCAGCGTCAACAAGATTCCCCAGTGAAAAATGGTAATGCCGTATTTGAGCCCTTTCTTGTCGAGAAGTTCACTGGAGTGCGCATTCCAGGCAAAGGGATCGGTCAGATAGCGATAGAGATGACCTACCACAAAGACGGTAAGCGCCAGATAGGGAAATACCAGAAAGGCCAGGGTGTTGGTCAGATTCATCTTTCTATTCCCCTTTGTCTTCCAGGTCAGCAAAAATTGCCGCGACAATGCGGAGAAGCCCCGCATAAGGGCTTGCCAGTTGTCGCAGGCAGGAGCCTATTTCTTTCAGCTGCAGATGGTATGCTTCTGGCTGCCAATGATACTGGTCTTCCGGACAGATTGAGAGAAACTCCAGTATGATAGGCAAGTAGTCGGCTAGTTCACCACTAGACTTCTCGTAGCCGCTTCTCTCATAAAGCTCAAGAAATTCAATGAGGGCCCGCCCTCGTTCTCTGTCGTCGCCCCACTTGTGGTAGGTGAGGTTGAGGCAGGTGGCAGGGTTCAGGTCAAAGGTGGCAGTGTATTCCTCCTGCAAGCGAAGAAGGGCAGTATTACTTACATACACCAGGAAGCGAAGGCATTCTTCGCGTACAGCCGAATCTGCTATTTCCCCCACCGCTTTTTCCAGTTCTGGCAGTCCGCAGAGCAATTGATCATCCGGGTAGGAAAGCAGAATAGAGAGAATCTTTAGAAGAAGGCGCCTTTCTGTAGTCATTTGTGCCATCCAGCTCTGAGGTTGCTATACATCCACAAATCCCAAACTCCCTTGAGCCTGGTAAAGATCTTCCTTTGCTTCACGCTTTACAGTGGGAAGCACAAAACGATCTCCATATTTTGCCAGGGCTAGCAGCTGGTACATTTCCCTGGCCATCTCTTCTGTCATGCCGACTTTTTCCAGGGCAGCCAGGTTCGTTTCCTCCTCGAGCCGCTGAGAGCGCATGTAGGTGCGCAGGGCCATGAGCTTCTGCAGAGCCAGTCGCACAGGCGCCTCGTCTCCGGCGGTCAAGAGGTTGGCCAGGTATGTGAGGGGAATTCGCATATTGTCGGCATCATTTCTGTCCTCACCCTCACTCTCGAGGAATTGTATGAGGGGACTCAGTGGGGGCACGTACCAGACCATGGGCAGGGTGCGAAATTCCGGGTGGAGGGGAAAGGCCAGCCCCCACTCCACCGCCAGTTTATAAACGGGAGAAGACGCAGCAGCATTCAGATAACTTTCGGGAATTCCCTGGGAGATGGCAGCGGATCTCACTTCGCTGTCAGCTGGGTCGAGAAACATGGAAGTCTGGTTGGCATAGAGCTGCTGTTCGTCCCGGGTGGCGGCAACCTCTGGCACTCTGTCCGCATCATAAAGAATGACTCCCACATAGCGGATCCGTCCCACACAGGTCTCGGCACAAAGGCTTGTCATGCCTGCTTCAATTCTCGGATAGCAAAAGATGCATTTCTCGGACCTTCCTGTATGCCAATTGAAGTAGACTTTCTTGTAGGGACAGCCGGATACGCAATAGCGCCAGCCGCGGCAGCGCTCCTGGTCTACCAGGACTATGCCATCTTCTTCTCGCTTGTAAAGCGCTCCTGATGGACACGAAGCCACACAGGCCGGATTCAGACAGTGTTCGCAGAGACGAGGCAGGTGAAGCATGAATACCTTTGCAAATTGGAGATAGATCTGGCGTTCCAGGTTCTTGAAGTTGGGATCTCCGTCTCCTGTGGTTGAGACTCCGGCGAGATCGTCCTCCCAGTTAGGTCCCCAGGTCACCGGCATGGGCTTCCCGGTAATCTGCGATTTGGGTCTTGTGGCCGGCTGATGCTTCCTGGTTGGACTGGCAATCAGCTTGGCGTAATTGTACGTCCAGGGTTCATAGTAGTCATCTATGGCAGGCAGGTCTGCATTATGGAAGATTTTGAGCAGCCTGGAGGTACGGCTTCCTGCCCGCAGCGATAGACTGCTGCCTTTGAGATGCCAGCCTCCTTTATGGATATCCTGGTTTTCCCATTTTTTCGGATAGCCTATTCCAGGCTTGGTCTCCACGTTATTGAACCAGATGTATTCAGCACCGCGCCGGTTAGTCCAGACGTTCTTGCAGGGAATGCTGCAGGTGTGGCAGCCCAGACACTTGTCCAGGTTCAAGACCATGCTGATCTGTGCTTTAATATTCATACCAGTTTACCTCCTGCGCCTTGCGGACGACTATGACCTCGTCGCGCTGGGCGCCGGTGGGTCCGTAATAATTGAAACCATAGCTCAATTGCGCATAACCGCCGATCATCTGCGTCGGTTTGACCATAATGCGGGTGACGCTGTTATGGGTGCCTCCTCTCTTGCCGGAGAGTTTGGAGCCCGGAGTATTGATCATCCTCTCCTGGGCGTGGTACATGAAGGCTTTGCCTCGAGGAATGCGATGGCTCACCACCGCCTTGGCCATGATGACACCGTTCACATTGAAGCACTCGAGCCAGTCGTTGTCCTTGACCCCTATGGCAGCGGCATCCTCGTCATTTATCCAGATGGCCTCCCCACCGCGAAACAGTGTGAGCATAATGAGAGTGTCCGAGTAGGTGCTGTGTATAGACCATTTGGAATGCGGCGTCAGATAGTTGAGGATGATTTCTTTCGACTCCCGCCGTTTAACAGCAGTGGAGCCAAGCGCCTGCATGTCCAGAGGCGGCCGGAACAGAGGCAGGCCTTCCCCGAATGCCAGCATCCACTCGTGATCCTGATAGAATTGAGCTCTGCCGGTCAGAGTCCTGAAAGGAATCTTTTCCTCGATATTGATGACAAAGGGAGAATACATACGGTTCTCGGACTCGATGCCACTCCATATGGGGCTGGTAATGATCTTCCGGGGTTGACCGTCCAGGTCAGCAAAGGAGAAGCTTTCCCCCTGGCGGTCCAGGCTCAGATGGGCAAGCTCCAGGCCGGTCTTTTTTTCCAGGCCTGCCCAGGCCTTTACCGCGGTCTTGCCGTGGGTCTCCGGCGCCAGCGCCAGAATTGCTTCCGCAACCTGCCTGCCAGTTTTGAGTTCAACCATTCCCTCACTGATGCCCGGAGCAGCAACGATACCCTGCCTTTGTTTCAGCTCCTCATATTCTTCCGCCGCGTTCCAGGCCACACCCTTGGAGCCAATGCCAATTTTGGCAACCAGAGGTCCCAGGGCGGTCATCATTTTGTAGGTATTGGCAAAATCTCGCTGCACAACAGTCAGGCCCGGCATTGTCTTCCCCGGTACCGGCTCTGTTTCTCCCTTCTTCCAGTCTCTTACCGTGGGCTGAGCAATCTCGCCGGGTGAGTCGTGCAGCAATGGGGTTGCCACCAGATCTTTCCTGGTGCCCAGGTGGATGGCGGCGAGTTCAGAAAACTTCTCGGCGATCGCTTTGAACTGTTCCCAGTTGGTCCTGGTTTCCCAGGGCGGATCAATAGCTGGATTGAAGGGATGGATAAAGGAATGGAGGTCAGTGGTGCTGAGATCATGCATTTCATACCAGGAGGCCGCAGGCAGAGCCACATCAGCGTACATGGCACTGGTGGACATCCGCAGTTCGAGAGTAACAAGAAGATCAAGCTTACCTTCCGGGGCCGGCTCACGCCAGTTGATTTCCGTGGGCCTCTTGTTGCTGTCAGCATTGAACACGGCATGGTCTGTTCCCAACAGATGTTTCAGGAAGTACTCGTGTCCCTTGCCGCTGGCTCCCAACAGATTTGCTCGCCAGAGAAAGAGCAGCCGGGGAAAGTTCTCTGGACTGTCAGGATCTTCCAGGGCAAACTTCAGGGTCCCCTTCTTGAGTCTGTCCACTACAAAAGAGATGATTTCCTCGTCCGTGCTGGCTCCAGCAGCAACAGCCTCATCGCACAGCTCCAGGGGATTGCTGTTGAACTGGGGATAGGAGGGCAGCCAGCCGAGCCTGGCAGCGATGACATTGTAGTCTGCCAGGTGTTTATTTGTGTATGCTTCAGCCAGCGGCGAGGCAAGATGCTGCCCGTCAAAGGTCTCATAGCGATACTGATCTGTAGCAAAGTAATAAAAAGAAGTACCGTTCTGCTGCCGCGGCGGCCTCAGCCAGTCGAGGCCAAAAGCTATTGAGGCCCAGGCTGCTTGTGGCCTTATTTTTTCCTGGCCAACATAATGAGCCCAGCCGCCCCCGTTAACCCCCTGACAGCCGCACAGTGTAGTAAGATTGATGATAGTGCGGTAGGTCATGTCGTTGTGATACCAGTGGTTGGTACCGGCACCCAGGAAGATCATGGACTTGCCCCTGGTTTTTTCGGCATTGTCGGCAAATTGACGCGCTACCCTGATAACATCCTCACGCGGCACCCCGGTAATGCTTTCCTGCCAGGCGGGAGTATAGGGTTGGGGATCGTCATAATCTTTTGCCACCTCACCACCATGACCTCTATCGACGCCAAGGTTGGCAGCCATAAGATCAAAGACCGTGGTGAGGAGAATGTCCTCGCCATTGATTCGAAGCTTTTTGACCGGTACGGCGCCCTTTTTCACCCTGGCCCCCTGAAATTCGAAAAGCGGCAGGGAGACCATCGACCAGCCGTCGTTGTCTTCAGCAAAGCTCAGGAGTGGATCCACTTCAGCGCCGGTCTGCGAATCCACTTTGTGCAGGTTCCAGCGTCCTTCTTCGTTCCAGCGGAAGCCAATGCTGCCGTTAGGCACCACAAAGCGGCCGCTGCTGCTATCGAAGTAAACGGTCTTCCATTCGCTGTTGTTTTCGTCCAGACCTAGGTCAGCGGCGCGCAAGAACCTGTCGGCCAGGTAATCCTCTCCTCCAGCTTTGAGCACCACTGCGAATGGCAGGTCAGTAAAGCTCTTGGCATATGAAGCAAAATAGTCACACTGCCGGTCGAGATAGAACTCCTTGAAGATGACAAAGGTCATGGCCATGGCCAGAGCAGAGTCGGTGCCAGCCTTTGCCGGCAGCCAGGTGTCGGCAAATTTTACGTATTCGGCATAATCCGGTGCCACAGCTGCTACTCTGGCGCCGCGATAACGGACTTCTGTAAAAAAGTGAGCATCCGGAGTGCGAGTCATGGGCAGGTTTGTGCCCCAAACTATCATGTAAGTCGACTCAAACCAGTCAGCGCTTTCTGGGACATCAGTCTGTTCTCCCCAGATCTGCGGGGAGGCGGGGGGCAGATCGCAGTACCAGTCGTAGAAGCTTATCATGGAGCCGCCTATGAGGGAAAGAAAGCGTGCCCCAGAAGCATAACAGACCATGGACATGGCTGGAATCGGGGTAAAGCCGAACACTCGGTCAGGGCCATACTTCTTGATGGTGTGGATGAGGGAGGCGGCAACGAGTGTGGCAGCCTCGTCCCAGGAAACCCTGACAAAGCCGCCTTTGCCGCGGGCGCGCTGATACTTTTTCCTCTTTGTTTCATCATCGACGATGCTCTGCCAGGCTGCTACTGGATCAGACTGCGTATGGAGAGCGCCTCGCCACATATCCAGCAGCACCGAACGGATATAAGGATACTTCAAACGGACCGGGCTGTAGGTGTACCAGGAAAAGGTAGCCCCGCGTGGGCAGCCACGAGGTTCATGGTCCGGAAGATTGGCTCCACAACCGGGATAATCACCCCTCTGGGTTTCCCAGACAATTACCCCGTTTTTCACATACACATCCCAGGAGCAAGAACCTGTACAATTTACGCCGTGGGTGGAACGCACTTTCTTGTCGTACTGCCATCTGTTGCGATAAAACTTCTCCCATTCCCTCTGGCCACAGCGTATTTCACTCCAGCCACTGCTGAGGATCTCCGTGCTGCAACCGTCTCGCGGTCTCAGAAAGCGAAGAGACGACAAAAGATTCTTTTTGACCATGGCCTTTTCTCCTGGTGAATTCTAATGGTCATTCTTTAAAGTTCAGCGACTTGCAGTTCCTAGAGCCACACGTGCATAATATTAACCTCGAAATCTTTAGGAAAACAATAGGACTTAATCGGACAAAAAAACTCTTTTTGGCTGTCAAGAGTTTGAATGCCTAAAACTATGAGCTCCGGTGGGAATTAGCCCGATAATTTCAGAATCTGCCCTGGTGCCATGACATCAACTAGATATGGGCAGTCCTTTCAGCGGTATCTGCCTCAATCTTCTTGCCAGCTAATAGCTTCCGCAGGACAGGAATCAATGGCATCTTCGATGCAATCCTCGGGACCACCTTGCGCTTTGATCACTTCTGACTTCTCTTTTTCCTCGTTGAGTCGGAACACCTCGGGGCAGAGCGCCTCACAGGTGCCGCAGCCGATACATTCATTTTCATTCACAACAACCCTGCGAGACATCTTGTACTACCTCCAAAAGAATGGCCGAACGTGTCGTCCGTGCCCTGTACTCACTGTCGGCAACCCAGAGAAGCAATAGGTGATGCGGCAGCTGTTGTTAGATGGGTGGAGCTATGGTCACCAGAACGCGCATATCAGTTTCTGCCCTGATGCCATGAGGCTCGGCGATGTCAGATATCAACACGTCTCCAGGTTCAGCCGGGAGGCGGACATCTCCTTCTCCCAAAAACTCGCCGCTTCCCTCCAGTACAGCAATGCTCAATTGACCTTCGATATCATGAGAGTGAATGGGAAGCTCTTGCCCTGCTCTGAAGTTGAAGTTGAGGACTTTGAAATAAGGGGAATCGTGTACGAGCAGTCGGCTGAGCCCTTTGTCCTTGAAGTCGTTCTCCTTGAAAATATTGATTTTCTTCATATGGTTTTCCTGGGGGCGGGGATGTCTCCCCGCCCATATCTTGCTGGTTAGCCCAGAATAGCCTTGAGGTCTTCTTCGGGTGTGGTGATAGGTTTGATATCAAAGTTCTTCACCAGTACATCCAGAACGTTTGCTGACACGAAGGCCGGCAGGGAGGGTCCCAGGCGAATCCCCTTGATGCCGAGGTGGAAGAGGGTCAGAAGAATCGCCACCGCCTTCTGCTCATACCATGAGAGGATCATGGAAAGAGGCAGATCATTGACCTCCACGTTGAAGGCCTTGGCCAGAGCCACGGCGATCTGGATGGCCGAGTAGGCATCATTGCACTGGCCTATGTCCAGCAGCCTGGGAATGCCGCCGATGTCGCCGAGATCCTTGTCAAAGAATCTGAACTTACCGCAGGCCAGGGTGAGGACAATGCAATCCTCGGGGACCTGCTCCACAAACTGAGTGTAATAGTTGCGTCCGGGCTTGGCGCCGTCACATCCTGCCACCAGGAAAAAGTGGCGAATGGCCTTGCCTTTCACCGCCTCTATGACCTTGTCCGCCACCCCGAGTACCGCATTCCTGGCAAAACCCACCATGACTTCCTTGCCGTTGGAGTCTTCCTGAAAACCTGGCAGAGCCAGTGCTCTGTCTATCACTGGTTGAAAATTGCGGTCGGCTATGTGTGTCACACCTGGCCAGCCAACGAGACCACAGGTAAAAATGTTGTCCTTGTAAGTTTCTTTCGGCTTTTGGATGCAGTTGGTAGTCATCAAAATGGTACCAGGAAAGTTGGCAAACTCTTTAGCTTGATTCTGCCAGGCGGTGCCATAATGCCCATAGAAATGGGGATACTTCTTCAGCTCTGGATAGCCGTGGCAGGGAAGCATCTCTCCGTGGGTATAGACATAGATCCCCTTGCCCTGGCTCTGTTTGAGCACTTCCTCGAGGTCCTTGAGGTCGTGACCCGAAACCAGGATGGCCTTGCCTGCCTTGTGGCCCAGAGGCACTTTTGTGGGCACTGGATGGCCGTAAACGCCGGTGTTTCCCGCATCGAGCAGTTCCATGGCTTTGAGGTTGATCTCGCCGCACTTGAGAACCAACCCTACCCAGTCATCCAGACTGAGGTCATTCCGAAACAGAGCTGCCAGACCTTCATGGACGAACGCATAGGCCGTATCATCTTCCTGACCCAGGATCTGCGCGTGGTCAAGATAGGCACACACGCCTCTGAGGCCGAACAGCAGGGTATGTTTCAGTGACAGAATGTCAGGGCTGGTGCTCGGATAGGTCTTGATGCCCACTGCTTCTCCCTGTCGAACCAGTCCTTCGAAAGTAGACTCGGGTTTGAAGGTGGCAGGGCCTTCAGGCAGATCAACTTTGCCGCCTGCAGCACGGACTTTGTCCTTGAGCTGCTCTCGCTTCTCCACAGCTTCATTGATCCATTTTACGAAACGCTCCGGGTCAAAATCCACGTTGGTCAGAGTAGCGAAGGTTGTTTCGCAGGCGAAGACGTTGACGTCCCGGTCATTGACGCCCACCTTGCGCCCCTCCACTGCATACTGCGACAAGCCTATGACAGCATAGGTGAGAAGATCCTGCAGAGCGGCAACCTCGGGCTGCTTGCCGCACACTCCTATCTTGGTGCAACCTTCCCCTTTTGCAGTCTGTTCACACTGATAGCAAAACATAACTCCCTCCTTTGCTACTGGGTTTGTTGTTGAATCATGTGGCCACAACAGCCGCTGCTGTTTTTAGGTATGGCATATTTTCTGTAACTTTATCGACGGCAAGATAAGTGAGCATTGACTTAAGTCAAGAAAAGAAAAAAGTTGACTCCAGAGCTGAATATTTCGTGTACTGGTGCAGCTAGGTCATCCGACTGTCAATAGGTAGATTGATGTATTCTAACCGCCATTGGCCTGGAACTCAACGAGAAGTTTCCTGTTATCTCAGAAGGGCTCTCCTGGGCAGAAAAGAAAAGTCAAGAACTGACCGGGTTGCAGCCCTACCTCTAAAAAGACCACAGTAGAGGAATAAAGAACGAACCCACGATCAACACCAGAAGATTTAGAGGGATCCCGAGTTTCAAATAGTCGCTGAAGCGATATCCTCCAGGACCATATACCAGCAGATTAGTCTGATAGCCTATAGGAGTGGCATAGCAAGCACTGGCTCCAAAGCAGACCGCAATGATAAAGGGCCTTGGACTTACTCCCAGGGCGAGCGCTGTGGATATGGCAATGGGAATAAGGAGAACTGCGGTGGCATTGTTGCTCAAGGCCTGCGTACTTATGCTGGCGAGGAGGATTATGCCTGCCAGAATGACTCTCGGATCTGCACCGTGAAACAGAGAAAGATAGGTTTCAGCGTACAATCTGGCAGCACCGGTCTTTTCCATTGCCGTACCCAGGGCTATCGTTCCGGCAATGAGTACCAGTATATTGCCTTGCAAGGCCCGATATGAGTCTCGCAATTGCAGACAGCCTGTGAGCACCATGAGAAAGACGCCTGCCAGAGCACAGACCATGATATCTGCTATGCCTGAGGTTGCTGCCATTACAACAGCCAGGAAGATGAGCATGGCCCAGCGGGCTTTCCCCTTGTGGACGATTTCATGGTGAACATCTTCCACAACGATAAAGTCAGGATCCGACCTCAGATGTGCAAGCCTGTTTTCCTGGCACTGCAACAAAAGGATATCACCCAGCCTTAGTCTGACGTCATGAATTTTCTGGGCGGCATAATGATGCCCCCTGCTGCGCACCGCTATGATGCGGATTCCAGGATCGCCTCTAAGCTTGGTCTGTACAAGCTTCTCGCCGAGGAGGGTAGATTGAGGCGTGATGATGAGCTCTACGATCACCGCGTCTTTAAAATCTGTGCTGCTGGCCAGATCGTAATGTGAAGGGGGCAACTGCACAACTTTGTGGTCTAGTGCAGTAATGAGATCGTTTGCCGATGCTTTCACCAGCAGGAGGTCATTGGCGGCAATTGTTACCTCCTGGCGGCCTGCATGGAAGATCTGCGACTTCCGTATGCACTCGAAGACCTCAAATGATGGATATTTTTCTGAAAAAGCGCGACTCGGGTCCCGGCCAATGAGGGGGCTGTTCACAGGCACTGTCAATTCGGCCAGATAACGCCTCTGTTCGCTGTCGTGGAGTTCACAGGTGGGTATTGCCTGGGCTGGCATGAGGCGCGGCGCAGCAAAATACAGGAAGGCAATGCCCAGGAGAGCTATGGGTACTCCGAGGGAGGAGAGTTCAAACATGCTGAGCTCTCCATAGCCATACATGGCACTCAGGTCACTGACAATGATATTGGTGGAGGTGCCGATGAGAGTGCAGGTGCCGGCCAGAATGGAGGCATAAGATACAGGTATCAAGAACTTCGAAGGACTCAACTGGTATTCACAGCTCAGGCTGGTTACAATTGGAATGAAAAGGACCACAACCGGAGTATTGTTTATGAAGGCCGAGGCCAGGGCCACAATGACCAGGGTCATGAGCATGGCCAGCCGCTGATTTCCCCTGGAGAACTGGATTACCTTTTCACCAACGAACCCCACGGCTCCTGTCCGTATCATGGCTCTGCTTATGAGGAACATGGCGGCCACGGTAATCACTGCCGGGTTGGCAAAACCGGCCACTGCTTGCCTGGGGGGCAAAATGCCAAAAACCATCAAGGCGACCATTATTCCCATGGCCGTGAGGTCGACAGGGATTTTTTCAGTGACCAGAAGAAACAATGCGGTCAGGATGATGACCGTTACAATCCAGAGAGACATAACATTGGCTCCCGTTCCAGAGGAAATTATCTGATTATAATTCAAAGCTGGGGGCAGAGGAGAAGAATCTTGGATATTTCTTCAACAGATCTCGTGAAGAGAAGTGATTGCGCTCAGGCTAAGCGGCAGCGCAATGCGCCATATTGCCATTGAAGCCTCCGACTACTATAATCCAGCGGCAATATGACAACCTTTCAACAGCATAAGGAGATAGCACATGGGCAAGCAAACACAAAGGGTTGAAGTGTGCAAGTGTGAGCATTGCGGCAATGAGGCAGAGATGGTGGTGACCTGTGAATTCATCGAAGTAGAAGTTGAGGAGAAGCAAGCAGCGGGTGTGCGCAAACAGGAGAAAAGACATTTTACTTGTACCAAATGCGGCAGTGAAGCTGACATGATCATAGACCTGTAAACGGTCGTTGTTGTTGATTTCAAGTGGCTCGGGGATGCTCTGCTGAAGCACAGAGTGTTGCCGCTTTGGGGCAATAGCAGTACATCTATAAACGGCCTCAATCGGTGGCAGAAATCTGAACGTTCCGGCCCCACACCGTAATATATCACTATGGAATATCATTTTTGTCCCCAATGCAGCACCCGGTTGGAGCTGAAGCCTGCTGGCAGGCTTCAACGGAAGTACTGCCCGCTGTGCGGCTTTGTACTCTACAGAAACCCCACAGCAGGAGTGGCAGTGATCATACTGAAAGGCGAAGAAATCCTTCTTGTGAAGCGACGAGGCTCCTACAATGGCGCCTGGTGCATTCCCTGTGGTCACGTGGAATGGGACGAAGACATTCGTGCCTGTGCCCGGCGAGAAGTGCGGGAAGAAACCGGTTTGCAGGTAGAACTGGGTCCTGTCTTTGATGTGCAGTCGAATTTCCATGATCCGGAGCAGCACACTGTGGGGGTCTGGTTTGTGGGCAGAATTGTGGGCGGCAGACTGCAGGCAGGGTCTGATGCCGCCGAGGTGCGGTTTTTCCCCCTGGAGCAATTGCCAGTAAATATGGCATTTCCTACGGACCTTGTTGTTTGTGAAAAGCTCAAAGAAAAGATGGCTACCAGAGGGTGGCAAACGTGGAGCGAATGAAATAGAGAGCAGTTTTCGAGACGTTCTTATTGGCTTTTGACCAGTGGCCACACCACAAGGATTGCTGGCAACGAGGCAGGCATGACCAGGCTTGAGCATGAGGCCAATTCGGAGTCCTGAGGTGCAGACCAGGGGAGGTGAGACCTGGCAACTCAAGCCCTGCCATAGATATGGGTCATTTCTGCAAGCTGGTCGTTCACCTCCTCGGACAACAGTTCGGCTGTCAGGCGCCATTCCCAGTTGCCCTCCAGGGTGGCGGGTTTATTCATGCGCGCCTCTACACCGAGCCCCAGCACATCCTGTAGAGGTAGCACCACAAGGTTTGCCGTTGACATCATGGCCAACCGTATAAATGCCAGATGTATCGACTCCAGGGACTCCTGCCGTCCGAGATAGCGGTAGAGATTTCTTTTTTCCTCCTGGGTGGCCTCATGCTCGAACCAGCCTCTGACAGTATTATTGTCATGGGTGCCAGTGTATACTACGCTGTTGGCCACGTGGTTGTGTGGGATATAGGGATTGTTAGCCACATCGCCGCCAAAGGCAAAAAGAAGCACCTTCATGCCCGGCAAATCGTAATGTCTGAGAACTTCTCTGACATCAGGGGTGATGTATCCCAGGTCCTCAGCTATGATGGGCAACAGGGGAAACCTTCTGAGTAAAGTGTCGAAGAACTTTTTAGTGGGCACCTTAACCCAGCAGCCATTTATTGCGGTAGCCTCTGTTGCCGGGACTTCCCAATAGGCTACCAGACCCCGGAAGTGGTCCAAGCGGACGAGGTCAAATAGAGAGAGATTGAGTTCCATTCGCCGAATCCACCAGGCGAAGCCGCTTTTCTGCAAGGCTTCCCAGTCGTAGACGGGATTCCCCCATAGCTGGCCGGTACTGCTGAAATAGTCAGGGGGAACCCCAGCCACCACATAAGGCCTGGATGAGTCGTCGAGTTTGAACAGATGACGGTGCGTCCACACATCAGCACTATCGTGGTGCACATATATTGGTATGTCGCCTATGAGGTGAATTCCGTGTTCATTGCAGTAGCGTTTCAACTCATGCCATTGACTGTAAAAGAGATACTGGCAGTAGGTTTGAAATTCAATCTCTTCCTGAAGCATGTCGCGAAATGCCTGCAGCGCCTGTGGTTCTCTGTGCCTTATTTCCTGAGGCCACTCAGTCCATATCTTACCCTGAAAATGAGTCTTGAGGCAGACAAACAGAGTAAAATCCTCCAACCAGTATGAGTGGCGCTGACGGAAGTGCTCGTACGGAGCACAATGACCCATGCTACGAAACCTTTGAAATGATGAACGCAACAGGCCTGTCTTGTAGGCATAGAGGCGTTGGTAGTCAACCCTCTTCAAAGAAAAGTCCTTCGGTGGAGCGGCCTCGGCGTCTGACAGCAAACCATGGCGCCATAAGAGTTCAGGGCTTATGAGCAAAGGATTGCCAGCAAAGGCGGAGACACTCTGATAAGGGGAGTTTAGATATATGGAATCGGTTGGATTCAGAGGAAGAATCTGCCAGTAGCTCTGGCCAGTCCTGTCCAGGAAGTCAACAAACTCGTAGGCAGCTGGTCCAAAGTCTCCCACACCATACCGGGATGGCAGGGAAGTAATATGGAGTAGAATCCCGCTTGCTCGTCTAAGCATCAGCATAATTCCTTGATAGAAAAGATTCCCTTAGGTTCCGCCTTTGCTGTCAAATTAGAACAGTCGCCCAGCTGGAGCAACAGATGGCCTCCTTTTGGCTGAGCTGAAGCTGACAGTCCATGGCCCATATCTAGACTTTGCAAGGATTTTCATTCAGGCACCAGAATAGAGAGTCTGTCGCAGATTGATGCAAACTGTTGCACCCACCGAGCAGCATCAGCATCGCCCTGTGCGGCTCTGTGCTGCAGCGCTGGATAATCTCTGTGGAGGATGTGGTAGCAATAATTTTGGACCTGGCGGAGATTGACCGCAAAGGGAAGAGATTCCATTATATGCAGGGCGCTATCGAGTGCGTGCAGAAGTTCCTCCTGTGAGGAATCAGTGAGAAGCTCCTTCGCCAGGTGTTCAAGCTTCTTTCTAAAGGTGAGTTCCAGGACTGTGGTGTTCAGAGAAACTCCTGACATGTACGCTTCTTTCAGAAGCTTTTCAATATGTATGGCCTCGAGTTGCTCTTCCTGGAACGCTTGCTGCAGACTCAAATTGAGAACTACTTCAGCAGCGACTGACAGCGGCAGGGGCAGGGGACTACCTAGATCGTGCAGGAACCGGAAGAGCGGTGCATTGTACTCGTAGACCTGACGATACATGGCCTCTACATCTACAAGTGTGGCGGCTAACACTGTATCCAGTATTTTCCTTTGTTCATCGCGAAAGAGATCTTTCAGGGTGTACATTGGCTGGCCGAAGTGGCTTTCCAGAAGCTGAATGGTGCCTGGAAAGTCTGCGCTGGAGAACACTTTCATGAGTTCCTCGACTGAGCCTGCAAATATTTCTGGCGGTTGGCATTGCCGCACTCCGCAAAGCAGATTGTGATCCCCCCAGTGGAAAACCCCGAAGCAAAAGCAGTTCGACTCTCTGGTGATGGTGGAGGAAAGAGTGATACGTCCTAGCGCCACTTTTGCCCTTCCGGCCTCTGCAGTGCGATAATCCTCCTGCCGCGCCTGGAAGCAGTAAATCCTGGCCTCTTGCTCATAGGCCTGGAAAAGAGAGCTCATGCCATAATGGGCGGCAACCCTTTCAAGATCCAGCACCGCAGGCGCTACATTTTGTTCGTAGATGTGCCGGCCGTTCCCCTCTGTAGACTTGTTGCTCTCGGCCTGCTCGAGAATGGCCAGGAAGGGCGACTCATCAAACCGAGGAAAAAGCTCTTTTGCTAGTTGCAGTACTCGGCCAGCGTACTGCAGAATCTGAATTGTTTCAATTCCTGAAAGCTCATCAAAATACCAGCCGCAACTGGTGTACATGAGCATGGCATATCGCTGCAGTTCCAGGAGCTTGCACAGGGTAACGGTATTGTCGCTGTTGAGTTCATTTCTGGCTTGCTGTTGCAGGAAGCGCTCCAGGCTTGCATCTGAGCGATCAAGGACCACCTGGATGTAGTCGTTTCTTGCCTTCCATGGGTCGTAGACAAAGTTGCTGCAGTAATCTTCATAAACAGGAGCTAGATTGTCTCGCAGCCAGTCCATGGCCTGTCGCAAGGGAGCGCGCCATGTCTGATTCCAGTCCGGGTGAGCGCCCAGGTGACAGCCACAATCAGACCTCCATCTTTCCACTCCATGAATGCAGCTCCACGAGGTGTTCTCAAATATCTCCACTTCGTGCCTTGGTGGATGTCTTTCCAGGTACTCGCCGTAGTTGGTCAGGCGAGCTAGAGAATTGCTCTCAATATAGTGGACAGCATAGGCGAGAGCCATATCCCCAAAAGGGTGGTGATGGCCGTATGTTTCGCCATCGGTGGCAATGTGGACCATTTGAGGATAGTCTTGCTTTGCTGTAAAGCCCCCCACAAGACGTTGGGCAAAGGTTTCTCCTCTGTTCAGCAGGCCCTCAAAAGCAACAGCCCGGGCAATGGGTCCATTGTAGAAAAAGAGAGCCAGATTCTTTCCCGAGGGCAGTTTCAAAGTATATGCCCTGCTGGGATCAATCTTGCCTCCGCTCACATCGAGCCACTCTTTGCTTCCCAGAGGTCTGATGCGATGGGCCTGCCTGGGAGCAAGAATGGTGAAATGTATGTCATGGGCAGCCAGAATTTCCAGGCTCTCCAGATCCACTGCCGTCTCGGGCAGCCACATGCCTTCCGGTCTTCGACCGAAGCGCTGCTCGAAATCTCGTATGCCCCAGACAACCTGAGTATATTTGTCTCTGCTATTTGCCAGCGGCATAATCATGTGGTTGTAAGCTTGTGCCAGGGCTGAGCCGTGGCCGGCAAAGGCCAGCTGGCTCTCCTGGTCCGCCTGGAGAATGGCGGCGTACACCTCTGGGGCATGATTTTCGAGCCAGGAAAGAAGAGTCGGCCCAAAATCAAAACTTATCTTCTGGTAGTTGTTGACCAGATGAACGATGCGATTTCTGTCATCGAGAATGCGGGAGGTGGCGTTGGGGGCATAGCATTCCGCCGTTATCTTTTCGTTCCAATCATGGTAGGGATGTGCCGAATCCTGCAGTTCGATCGCTTCCAACCAGGGATTTTCTCGAGGCGGCTGATAGAAATGGCCATGAATACATATGTACCTTTCCATTAGCTGCTAATCTCCCCTGAAGTCATAGAACCTCCTGATCAATCCTTGCTCTTTAAGAGTACTACTGCCAGAGGGGGGATGGTGAGGTTGACAGAGTGAGAACGGCCGTGGAAAGGAATGGCTTCAGCCTGCACACCTCCCATGTTTCCCAGGCCTGAGCCGCCATAGTGATGAGCGTCGCTGTTGGCAATTTCCTTCCAGTAGCCGCTGCGAGATACGCCTATCCTGTAACCGAGGCGAGGAACAGGAGTAAAATTGCACACTACCACAATATGCTCCTCATCGTTTCTTGATTTCCTGACAAAACTGAGGATGCTATGCTGTGAATCGTGGCAGTCGATCCACTCAAAGCCTGCAGGCTCGAAATCGAGATCGTGCAGGGCCCCTTCCTGACGGTAGAGAAGATTCAGGTCTGTTACCCATTTCTTTAGACAGCCGTGTTCAGCATAGTCCAGCAAATGCCAATCCAGGCTTTCCTCGTGGTTCCATTCCTTCCATTGGCCGAACTCGCCGCCCATAAAGAGCAGTTTCTTGCCAGGTTGGGTATACATGTAGCCGTAGATGAGCCGGAGATTGGCAAACTTCTGCCAATTGTCACCTGGCATCTTGCCGAGCAGGGATCCTTTGCCATGGACAACCTCGTCATGAGACAGCGGCAGAACGAAGTTCTCGTGAAAAGCATAAAGGAGACGGAAGGTCAGAAGATCATGATGATAATTTCTGTGTATGGGATCCTTGGACATGTAGGACAGGGTGTCATGCATCCATCCCATGTCCCACTTCATGCCGAATCCCAGGCCGCCAACGTATGTGGGCCGCGAAACCATGGGCCAGGAGGTAGATTCTTCGGCTATGGTTTGCACTCCAGGATGCCGGGCGTAGACTTCCTCATTGAAGCGGCGCAATAAGGCAATGGCTTCGAGATTCTCTCTGCCGCCATAAGGGTTCGGAATCCAGTCGCCGTTATCGCGGGAGTAATCGAGATACAGCATGGAAGCGACTGCATCCACCCGCAAGCCATCCACATGGTAGCGCTCGAGCCAAAAGTTGGCGTTGCTCAGCAGGAAGCTCTGCACTTCCTTGCGGCCGTAATTGAAGATGAGACTGTCCCAGTCCGGGTGGATTCTCTGCCGTACGTCGGCATGTTCGTAAAGGTAGGTTCCATCGAAATAGCCCAGCCCATGCTCATCACTGGGAAAGTGAGAGGGCACCCAGTCCAAGATAACGCCAATGCCGTGCTGGTGGAGATAGTCGATCAGATACATCAAATCTTGTGGAGAACCATAGCGAGAGGTGGGGGCAAAAAAGCCGCTTATCTGATAACCCCATGATCCATAAAAGGGATGCTCCATAATGGGCAAGAATTCCACATGGGTAAATCCCAGAGCTCCCACGTAGTCAGCAAGCTTTGGCGCCAGTTCGCGGTAGCTCAGAAAACGATTATTTTCCCCGGAGGCTTTCATCCAGGAGCCAAGGTGAACCTCATAGATGGACATGGCAGTGTGCGTTGGCTTCCATTCACGCCTGCTCTCCAGCCACTGCTGATCCTGCCATTCATAGGCAAGATCCCAGACGATTGAGGCTGTCTTGGGCGGCGTCTCACAATAAAATGCCAGAGGATCGCTCTTGTCGACCTGGTAATTATGATAGCGTGAAAGGATGTGGTACTTGTATGCAGCACCTTTATCTACTCCGGGTATGAAGCCCTGCCAGATTCCAGAGTCGCCAACGGGGCGCAGAGGATGGCTGTCTCTGTGCCAGTCATTGAAGTCACCCATCACAGAAACTCTGGCCGCATTTGGAGCCCACACAGCAAAATGCGTTCCCGACAGACCATCTAATGTGGCCACCTGGGCGCCCAATTTCTCAAAAAGACGAAAGTGGCTTCCTTCATTAAAAAGGTAAAGATCGTCATCGGTGAGCAAAGAGCGATCATATACCACTGCTTCAGTAGAGTGCATTTTCTTCTCAGCAGTCAAATGGGACCAGAGCAGGCAGCCCGCAGGCAAGCGACCTGCTAACCGAGGAGCCTGGCCATGAAATTTGTTGCAGAGTTACCATACACGTCCTTGAATTGCTTATCAAGAGCACAATCTGTGGCTGTCTTCAAAAGGGCAGATATGCTTTTTAGATTAACTGGCATGAGAATCTCGGGTATACTCGAGCTGCAGCGCAGGTGATTTGCAGGAAGCTGAAGGGAAGATTGCGGCGGCATGGCGAAGTCATCTGCCTGGAGCAGCCGTGTTTCTCCCGGGGTAAATGCCGACTTTTTTGTGATGAGCAATGGTGCAACAGCAAAGGGAGGTGGGCATGAGTGTGCTTGTTGATTTTTCTGTTTTCCCATTAGACAAAGGGGAAAGTGTGAGTTCCTACGTGGCCGAGGCCGTGCGTATTATCAAAGAAAGCGGTCTACCTTACAAGCTGGGTCCAATGGGGACGTGCCTTGAGGGCGACTATGAACAGGTGATGGCTGTGGTGCACCGCAGCTTCAAGGAAATGCAGAAGGAGTGTCGCCGAATCTATATGGCACTCAAAGTGGACTATCGGCAAGACGTTTCCGATAGACTGGAAGGAAAAGTGGCCTCTGTGATGAAGAAGATTGATTAATTAATACGTGAAAGTCGTCTATCCACAGGACCGGTCTTGTCGATGTACGCGGCAGCTGGAAGGGGATGGGTCATACGATGATTATTATGGCGGGCAGGGAGAGCCGACCAACGCGGTTCTTTTCGAGTCAGCCGTAGGTACATACATTTGTCTCGGCAAACTTTGTGACAGCTAGACAGCAACCTGAATATCGGCATTCAAGACCCTTTCAGTAGTGCTTATTGACTTCAAAAGAACATGTACCGAACACAGGATACTTACAGAATCAGCTTGTCTCATCCGGTGAGGGCATATATGTTAGAGCATTTGCGCCAGTCTCTCGAAGAACATAACCTCTTGCATGATTTTGGCAATTGCTTTGCCAGCATTGACAGACGGTCCATGGTCTTTACCACCAGCTGCAGCTACAAGAGGTACAAGAAGTTTTTTGCCTTGCTTTACGAGACCCTGGGCCCTTTTGCAGCAGAGGTCTCTTTTGACGAGGACTATGCCCCGGAAGACCGCGCCTATAACACCACTGTCTTTTTCCAGGTGGATGACCAGGGCTGTTATGAATTCAGTCTCTTCAATGTACTCTCACTGAGAAAAGAGTCATCTGAGCAACTCTGGGGAGAGAATAGACAGCCAACAGGACCCTTTGAAGACAGCTGTTGGGAAACTGGAACTATGTCTCAGTGGAAGGAGAGGGAATGCTGGTAAGAAAGGTAAGTAATATGGGCTGCGTGTTGGTTGGAGTCCTTCTGCTCCTCCTGGATGTCTCCATGCCGGCCAGCATCAGTGGAGTACGACCTACTGCGATTTCTTTTCCCTCTCTTTTGTCCTCCGTGCATATCGAGGGCACTGTGGAATTTTGTGGTGAAACCGTACCCCTGGAAAGACAAGAGGTAAAAGAAAGATTCGAGAAAGAGCTGCTCCTGTCGCTCTGGGACCGGCCGCAAGTAATTCTCTGGTTGAAGCGTTCTAGCAGATACCTGCCGCATGTGGAGAAAATGCTGCGCGAGGCCAACATGCCTGACGATCTCAAGTATATTGCCATTGCAGAGAGTGCCCTGCGCCCTCACGTTCGTTCTCGAAAAGGGGCCACGGGCTTCTGGCAGTTTATGAAGTCCACAGGCCGCAAGTACGGTTTGACAATCAGCAGTCGCGTTGACCAGCGCCGCAATATCTTTGATTCTACCTCTGCAGCCATCAAGTACTTCAGAGATCTCCGTCAGCTTCTCGGCTCCTGGACTCTGGCAGCAGCAGCTTATAACATGGGAGAAGAAGGGCTGCTTGCTGAAATCCTGGAGCAAGGTACAAACGACTACTACAGCCTGTATTTGCCGCTGCAGACTCAGCGTTATGTTTTCCGTGTGGTCGCAGCCAAATTGATTTTGACCCAGCCCAATAGATTTGGATTTCATCTCGCCGAAACAGACTACTATCCACAGCTCACCTTTGACAAGGTTGTTGTACACTGCTCTCGAGATGTTCCCTTACGAATAGTTGGGCAGGCTGCCGAAACATCATTCAAAGTGGTGAAGGATTTGAATCCAGAAATTCGCGGCCACTATCTCCCTCCAGGAGATTTCACCCTGCGACTTCCCGAGGGCTCAGCCAAAAAGTTCCAACAAAGATATGCCGCGCTGGTGAAAAAGTGGTTGGCAGAAAGAGATGAATTGGTGTACCTGGTTCAGAAAGGCGACAACTTGTCCACTATCGCAGAGAAATTTGAGGTTCCTCTGGCTGCCCTGCTTATCTGGAATCGACTGAACTTGAAGGAGCCAATCCATCCGGGGGACGAACTCATAGTAAGGCGAAAGGAGAGCGTAGATATTGCAGCAGACCAGCAAAATGATTTCACTGATAAATCCTTGCCGCAAGAGTAATAGTCGGATAATAGAATGAGTACACTGTGCTCTAGGTTGGCAAACCACCAAACGATTACGGAGTCTGCCGAATGGATACTATGAAAATCAGCTTTTTTGGTGCCACTGGTACGGTGACAGGATCACGCCATCTCCTGGAAATCGAGGGTAAGAAACTCCTCATTGACTGCGGTCTGTTCCAAGGACCAAAAAAACACCGGCTGATGAATTGGGACACTTTTCCTTTTCCGCCTGCAAAGATCGACCGGGTACTTCTCACCCATGCCCATATTGACCACACCGGGTATCTGCCGCGATTCCGAGCCGGCAAGTTTTCCGGCCAGATTCACTGTACTCACGCTACCAGAGATCTTTGTGAAATTATGCTGCGCGACAGCGCGCATCTCCAGGAGGAAGACGCTTATTGGGCCAATAAGAAAGGATATTCGAAGCACCGTCCGGCCCTGCCGCTTTACACTGTTGAAGATGCCGAAAAAGCCTTGGAGCTTTTCCAGCCATTACATTATGGCGAGGATCTTTTTCTCAGCAACAGCCTGCGAATCAAGTTCAAAGATGCAGGCCACATACTTGGTTCTTCGTTTGTGGACATCAAGACCACCAAAGGTGGACAGAGAAGAAAGATTGTCTTCAGTGGCGATCTCGGCAGGCCTGGCAGACCCATACTGCGTGATCCAGTGCAAATGTTTGAGGTGGATTACCTCATTCTGGAATCCACTTATGGCGATCGCCTGCACGGGGAGCAGTCCCCGGAAGCTGAAGTGGAACGGGTGATCAATGAAACTGCCAAAAGGCGAGGAGTTCTCGTGGTGCCGGCCTTTGCTGTAGGGCGTACCCAGGAGCTGCTTTTTACCATTCGCCAACTGGAAGAGCAGGGTAAGATTCCTTCGCTACCTGTGCATGTAGATTCGCCCATGGCAATCAATGTCACGGAAATCTTCGCAAAGCACAAGGCCAATTACGATTTGCAGGCTAAGGTACTTGAATTGAACGGCATCAGCATTCTGCAGCCGAAAGAGATTCACTTCAGCCGCAGCCGCCAACAATCGAAAGCTCTGAATGAAATAGACGGAGAGGCAATTATCATATCAGCAAGCGGCATGGCAACAGGCGGCCGCGTCCTCCATCACCTGAAGTATCGTCTGCCCAGAAAAAGAGACACGGTGCTTTTCATCGGCTATCAGGCCTATGGGACCAGGGGTAGATCAATCCTGGAAGGCAAGGATACGGTAAAGATTCATGGAGAGCATGTTCCTGTCAGGGCACATATTGAACAGCTAAGCGGCTTTTCGGCACACGCAGACTACAATGAAATTCTGGCCTGGCTCCTTGGCTTCAATCGCCCCCCGAGAAAAACTTTTATTGTGCATGGAGAGCCCAAGGCTTGCAGCTCCCTGGCCCGGAAAATTGAAGACAAACTGGGATGGGATGTGGTAATCCCCAAGTTTAAAGAGCATTTCGACTTGGACTAGAAAGTGTCCATGGGGACGGCGACTTTGCGCCACGACTTGTGGCTCCAGGAAGAGGCATAGATCTATCTATAGTTGTGAATCATTCTGAACCACTCTATGGAAGGTAAACATGGTGGGACTCAGCTGTGTCCTATTCTGGCACTCTGGCTGCACCAAGGAGCCAGGGCTTCTGGGTTGAGCTGAATGCCCAGACCATCATCTTGGGGCAGCTCAGGCGGGCAGCCAGCGTAGCCGAATTGTACTAGCGGCCGCACGGGGTCGCACTGCAACAGGTGGAGGCCGAAGCACCCCTCACAGTATTTTACCTGCTTCAATGCTGAGAGCAAGATTAATTGGGCTGCGGAAAGAAGGGAAGACTCTCCCACCTGACAGCCCAGATGAACATCCAGACCTGCCTGCAGGGCTTCGCGACATCGATTGTATGAGGCAATCAGACCGCCGCATTTAGATATGCGGACATTCACCCCGGTGCAGCCGTTTCGGGCAATCAGCATCCGGAGGGATTTCCTGTCATGTATACTTTCATCTGCAATGATTTCAAAGTCAGTCCTTGCCACCAAGTTTGCAAGTGTCTCGACGTCATCCGCCCTGGTGGGCTGTTCCACACAGCGGATTCCCTTGCGAGCCAGAAATGCCATGGCCTCCAGAGTCTGTTGAAAGTTCCAGGCCATGTTTGCATCAACGATAATACGGGCAGAGGCACCCAACACCTGGCGGGCAGTACGAACGATTCGCCTGTCCAGATTCTGCCCCACTTTGAGCTTGAGCTGGCGGAGGCCATACAGTCGGATTCTTGCCAGTTGCAGGAGGGCCCTGAGTGGACTTTGTGCTGACAGCACTGCGCTGAAACGGACATTGGCCTCGAGCGCTGCAGCAGTATTGATTCGGACAGCCCGGCCAAAGGCGCGGCCGAAAGCGTCGAGCAATGCCAGGTCAACTGCTGCCCAGGCAGCATTTTGTGGACGATGGTGAGATGCCCATTGCGAGGGGGCCTTGCCGTCGCATTCATGCAGAAAGGAAAGAACCTGAGCCAGCGAGTGAAATTCCATGCCGAGCAGCCTGGGCAAGATATCTTCTTGCAATAAAGAAAAGGCGCCTTTTCTTGTCTCTCCAGTGACGTAAGCCCGCGGCAGGGATTCTCCGAAGCCCACATGGCCGTCATCTGTGAGGCATTTTAGGAAAATGCTTTCAGATGTCCTTCTAACTGCTGCCGCATGTCTGAATGAGCGGCGGAATGGCAGGTCTACAGCATAGAGTTCAAAAGCTTTTATGCGGGCCATTCCAGATCCCGAGTCTCTCAGCCTCGCTCCATATGGTCTTGGGTCGAGGGCGTAGGAAAATCGTCTCTCGACAGCAATGGGTCCTCGAGCATAAAGTAAGTGCAGCTGCTCAGGGAGAGCGTGTTGAGAGCACTTCAGTCGACCATTAGAGCAGCCAGATTTTCTCCGTTAGCAGCTCAGCTGTCAACTCAATTCCACGGTCAACTTTACAAGCTTGGAGCCGCGCCTGACTGTTACCCTCACCGTGTCACCCGGTCGTTTGTCGAAAAGAAGGATGCGGAGGTCTTCAAGGGTATGAACAGGATGCTCCTCAACCGCCGTGATGAAATCTCCTTTTTTCATGCCAGCTGCTTTGGCGCCACTGCTTGTGGAAAACCCTGTAACCTTGAGTGTGGCGGCATCTGCCTCGAGCAGGACCCCGAGCTTGGCTGCCTGTGGCGCTTCAACTTCTGTGGAGAACACCAGATAATCAGCAAGATCGGCAGCCGGCATGACGTTTTGAGCTGGCAAGATAACAGTATAGCTTGCTTGAAAGCGACGATACGCCCGCCTGGGTATCCCCGAGCCATACTCTAAATGACCATTGCCTGCGATCACCACCATATGGCAGCGTGGGTGTGCCTGGAGATATCTGGCAATGGTTTCCGCCATGGTCTCATCCCAGAGAATCTGTGCCTGAACAAAGTAATCGAAGTTTTCGGGAGCTGTACCGCCTGGCAGTTCTATCTGGTGCATGTCGAACACCCTCTTCAAACGAGTGCGGTATGATTTATCGCTGAAATCCAGTTCTGTTGGAATGCTTTTCTTTTGTTCTTCGCTCAAATGAGCAAGTCCTTCTCTTGCCACCTTGGCAACCAGTTTATGGTCTAAATTGAGTGCTATCACAGGAATACTCTTTTTTCTGGCATACTGCAGTATGTCTCTATAGAGGTAATAATTGAACCTCCATGTAGTAAAGTAATGTGATTCTTTGAGAAAAGTCTTTTCGTCGATGTCAGCGGCAATATAGCTGTCCAATGCCTCTTGATATGATTTCTGAAACATCTCCATGCCGATGACCAGCTCAGGATGCTTGCCATGGAGTGCTCGGATAAAGTCGAGCTGCATCAGATGGTCGCCATAGCGATTGTGCTTTTCGCCCAGGTAGACAATTTGTTTATCGACTATTTGCGAAACAATTTCACCTACTCCCAGTACTCCTTTGAGAGAAAATCCCACCACAGGAGAAGTCACTTCGATTCTCAGTCCCCTTTGGCCTTTAGCGATTTCTTTGTCCATTATCCTGCCGTGTCTGAAAGCGAGTCGGCTGTATTTGCCGTAATGTGGCAGCTTGTCGACTATGGCTTCGACCTCGGCACTGCTTGACGCTGTGGCTTGGGCCAGTACATGGTCAGTACTGAAAGGATTTTTTTTGACCACAATGGTGAAGCCTTCTTGATCTTTTGTGTGCTCCATAAAAGTTGGCAGGTTTTTCTGCGTTGTTCCCAGAAAGAGTACAGATTTGTGCGACAAAGCCCCGTGGTCAGTTGCGCTGTCCTCCAAGATGTTGAAGCCCTGACCGCGTAGTTTCTCCACCAGAGCACCATATACGGGTTCATCTTTCCGCTGGAGCACGACAGTCCGGCCTGGGTCGCCCAGAAGTCGGCTCAATCTTGGTGTTTGCTCTTCAGGTTGCAGCCTGCGAAATAGGTCGTACTCTGGATCGACTGTGAGCCAGGTGGGCCTGGAGGCAAAGTCAAGCGTGTAGCTCTGCTCCAAAGCGGTCGCAATTATTACTCTACTCTCCGGACCAGCAGCTGTGTTTGCCACTAAAACAATAGGGAAGGGCAGAGAACCATTGCTGAGGTGCACCTGCAAATCAACCTGGAAGCTGCCACTGGCCTCACGAGCCCTGGCCCAGTCTAGAGAAAGGTCCAGAGCACCTTTGCTGTCCAACCAGAAGTCGAAAAACGGCCGGAGGTATTTTCCTGTAGACTTCTCAAAGATCCTCTCAATATCGTCCCAGGAAGTAATCTTGAACATGCGCTTCTGCACAAGTTGCTTCAATGAGTAGGCAAATGCCTCTTCGCCGATTTTCTTTTTGAGCATGTGGAACACCATGGCAGCCTTGCCATAACCCACGGCCCGCTGAGCACGGTCTTCTCCAGCACGAAAGCTGCGAACAGCTATTTCTTCACTGCCATGGACATAGCTCTCGTAGTTTTCAATGATGTTTTTGCGATATTTCCAGCCTTCACCTTTCAGTTCAGCAAAATGATGGTCAGCTAGGTAAGAGGTCAGCCCTTCGCACCAATTGCCAGAAGCATAATCCACGTAGATGGAGTTGCCGAACCATGAATGAAGTACTTCATGGCCCAGCGAGGTCTCGGGTATGAAGGGTAATTTGAGCACCTGACGGCCGAGCAAGGTAAAGGTTGGCATACCGTAACCCGTGGGCAGTATATGCTCCACAATGGCAAACCTGGCGTATGGATATGGTCCGAGCATTTGCTCATACCTCTGCAGATATCTTTTTGTTTGCGACAGATAGCGCTCTGACAGGCTGTCGTCTCCTGAGAGAAAATAGGTGGCTATCTCGATCTGGTGATAGCGAGCTTTTCTGACCACATAAGGAGCAACCACAAGGTGGATTCCTGGCGTTGGTTCTGGAAAGTGAAAGTTATAGATAGTGCCATCTGAGCTTGATCTTTTCTCTATGGTGTTTGCTTCAGAGACGGCCGCAAATCCCTTTGGTGTTCGTACTTCCAGGGAAAATCTCGCCAGATCTGCCATGGCAGCAGGGTACCAGGCATCCAGCAGAAAGGCGCCTTGTGGCGAGATAACATTATCACGAATGCCAGGCTTTGCACGGAAATAGCCCTGATATTGCAGGCGAAGGATAGTGCCGTCCGCATGCTCCGGCAGTGAGAGAAAGCCATTATCTACCAGGGGAGCAATCTGACGGCCATTTATAGTAATCTTATCGATCTGTAGCGAGCTTCCCACGGCGAGTCGGTCAACTGCTCGAGGGACGATAAGCTGCATGCTGCCGCTCAAGCGGTGATCTGACAGATCCAAAGATATGACCAGCTTGTACCTGGGTGTTGTCGAGATGCTTGCACTGGTAGTTGGGCAAAGAAAAAAAAGAACTATTAATGTCACAAAGAGGCCGGCCAATGTAGTTCGTGAGGCAGTCATTCTTGAGAAAAACTCCTTCTCTAGAGTCGTTTCCTTTGTTGGCAGAGCATTGTCTGTCTAAATTGAACAAGTGATTAATGGACAACACGAAGTATAACTCAAAGAACAGCTTTTTTCGCCATGAAACTGACTACGATCAGAAGGCAATGCTCTCCGTTTACTTTCCATGGTAGCTGCCGGGACTGCCGAAATTAAAGGGAGCAACTTCTGTTGACAACGGTGAGATAAAAGGGGGTATTACAGCGGCAGGATGCCGCTAGTCCAGCATACTGTGCAATGAGAAATTGGCAAGCTAGTCATCTTGCCAATTGTCCGTGTCATCTGATTTGAACAATTGGCAAGACGTCGAAATCAGCTACATTTCAGGCATGTAGATGCTTTCGTATAATTCCTCCAGTTGAGCCAGATGTTTTCCCTCATCCTGTGCCAGTCTTTGATACATACCTGCCATGGGAGCGTCACCGCAAGCTTGTGCCATTTTGGTGTAAAAATCTACGCTCCGTTTTTCCTCATGAATTGCGTGGATCATCACATCCTGAGCACTGGAGTCTTCATGCAGAGGCTTTTCCTCCAGGAGCAGCGTCAATTTCATGCTGGGCCCTTCTTCCATATGTGCTTCGTGCAAGGCGATCTCTTCTTCTAGAAAGGCCTTCTCAAGGGTGTATTTGTGCTCGAGCTCCTCAAGAGCAAGTTCCTTTACCAGTTTTTTGGCCCGGCGGTCCTCGACAACCTCATAAGCTCTACGGTATACATCAAAACTATGTTGTTCCATCTCGATTGCTTTCTGGATAGCTCCTTCTCTCGTATAACAGACCTCTTCGAATTCTGCCATAGCATTCCTCCATCTCTAGATGATGTAAACGGGGAGAACGACGTTCGACACGCTATCATACGTGATCGTGCTCCAGGATTCAAGAATGATTTTGCAAGAGTTTCGCCTAATTTCAAAGTAACTGGTAAAATGGCAACTGGAAAGATTTAGCAAATCGGTAAACCATTCACCCGGAAAGTGAACTATTGTCCTGATCTCGTGACTTGCACTCCTTGGAGAAGCTCAAATACGAGGAGACCTTTGCAAACACTGCAAGAGGTCAGCGCAGCAACCAAGACCTCTTTGCTGGCGTGCAACCACATGGCAGGTCGTCCAGAAGTTGTGGGGCTACGTGGCTGAAGCTGGGGTGTCAGCGAAAATCACGCCGACAGCTCCCTCCTGTGGAGCAGGGTGGGGTGTCGCACCGCTCCTCGCGGCCACAGCAGGTGTGGCCGGCGCTGCTGCCGCTCGTTTTAACGGCATAGGAAGCCGCAGAAAGGATCTTTTCAAGTCTGCTACTGCCGCAGTTGCTGCATTCGAGACGCTGTTCAGGCTGATGACTCGAGATCAGCAGTATTTCACAAACTTCGCCGCACTCCTGACACTGGTACTCATAGATAGGCATTGGCACTCCCTCCCATCTGGCACATTGTTGCTATACTGCTAGTTGAGATCAGCGAGAATCTTTTTGAGTTGTGCAGCATGCACAAAGCCATCAACGTTTACCTGCACTCGCTTGACTCCTGCCACACTCTTCACAGCCTGCTGAATATTTATGGCCAGCTGAAATCCCAGAGGACAAACCACTGAAGAGGGACGAAATGTCAAGCTGACATTGCCGTCATCATCCACCTCGAGGTCCCGCACCAATTTCATCCTGATCACATCCATCCCAGTTTCTGGATCGATCACAGCGCCAAGGCTTCTTTCCACTTGTTTTTTCAGGTCCATGATTGCTGATGTTCTCCTCAGACGCCGACCTCAAGAATTGTGGCAAGCCCCTGCCAGATCTTCTTTATCTCGTCGGCAACTCTGCCGTTGCTGTATTCCACTACAATTTTTTTCTGTACCAGGGCCCTGGTAACCACGGGATCGTACGGGATGAGCCCGAGGAGCTGGATGTTGTGCTCGTCGCAGTATGAGCGTATGGCTGCGGTCATGTCCTGATTGAGGTCATATTTGTTTACACATGCGGCAACAGGAATCTGGAAATGACCAGCCAGTTCAGCTACTCGTTTCATGTCATGCAGTCCCGAGAGGGTAGGCTCAGTTACAATGAGCACAAGACTTGTACCAGTCATGGCTGAAATTACCGGACAACCAATGCCAGGAGGGCCATCCACGATAATAAGCTTGTGGCCCTGCTCCTCGGCTAGAAGTTTGGCATTGTGTCGAACGATGGTCACTAACATGCCTGAATTCTCTTCAGCAATTCCCAACCTGGCATGGACGAATAGTCCGTAGTTGGTCTCAGAGATGAACCATTCACCGCAGATATTTTCCTGCATCTCGATTGCTGCAACCGGACAAAAGTGAGCGCAAACCCCACAGCCTTCACAATCAATCTTGTCCACAATGTAATCATCACTTATGGCGTCGAACCTGCAAAGCTCCAGACATTCTCCGCATGCCGTACATACTGCAGCATCGATGTGGGCGGTATGTCCACCACGAAACAGCTCCTTTTTCTGAATAGTGGGCTCGAGGAGAATAAATAGGTCAGCAGCGTCTACATCAGCATCTGCCAACACTTTATCTTTGGCGAGCGCTGCAAAGGAGCCGGCAATTGAGGTCTTGCCTGTGCCGCCTTTGCCACTCAAGATAACGAGTTCTTTCACTTGGCTACCTTCCGTTTCCACCGACAATTTTTTTTATGTGGCGATAGAGCTCCTGGAACTGCTCCTTATAGCTCGGCAGCACCTCAATAAGCATCCGGCCATAGGAATAGGCTTCTGCAATGCGTCGATCCTCTGGAATCGTCATGAGTACGGGTATCTTTTTGCTGCGGCAGAAATCAACAGTCTCCTGGTCGCTGCTGCCCGAGCGGTTTATCAATACGCCGGCAGGAATTTTTAGTTCAGCTACTACTTCAGCTGCCAGCTGCAGATCATTGAGGCCAAACGGTGTGGGCTCGGTTACCAGAAGGCAGAAGTCGCTACCTTTTACAGCAGCAATAACAGGGCAAGACGTGCCTGGGGGCGCATCGACTATCACCACGTCGTGGTCCCCGGCAAGGTTGCGCGCCGCCTTGATTAGAGGAGGAGACATGGCTTCGCCCACACTTAGTCGGCCATGTACGAACTCAAGAGATTGACACTTGCCATGTTCTAGGAGGCCGATGGGATGAGATTTTTCTGTGATGGCATCTTCTGGACATACCTTGGTGCAACCTCCACAGCCATGGCACAGTTCTGGAAAAGTGAGCACATTGTTATTAACCACAACAATGGCGCTGAAACGACAGATCCTGGCACACTCACCGCAAAAAGTACACTTCTCGAGGTCTATCAACGGCTTGGGTACCTGGACTTCAACGGATTCGTGGATCTGTGGCTTCAAGAAAATATGGCTGTTGGGCTCCTCTACATCGCAGTCGATCAGCTGCACCTTAACTGTCAGGGACATGGCCAGATTGGTAGCTACAGTAGTCTTTCCCGTGCCACCCTTACCGCTTGCCACAGCTATAATCATAATGGTTCTCTCCCGCCATCATTCGAGGGAAGCTGCTTTGCCAGTTTCTGCTACCGCCTAACGCCGCTCCTTTTCCAGTTGGCGTATTCTCTCATCGATTCTCTTCAACTGATCGCGAAGTTGGTCTTTTTGCCGTTTGAGTTCGTGCAGATCGATGCCGTAATCGGCTTGTCTCTCCTCCGAGGTGACGCCTCTGCCTTGCCTACGGCCCATGCCCATGCCACGACCCATGCCCATGCCACGACCCATGCCACGACCCATGCCCATGCCACGACCCATGCCGCCACCCGCAGCGGGGCCGCTTCCTCGGCTAGTAGCAGAAGCTCCGCCCTCAGTGCCAAAATGGGCCTGCACCGATGGACCGGAAGCTTCCTGCAACTGCCCGCTTCTATACTGGTTCAGTGCTTCAGCAGCAGTACCGCTGGCCCCTATGTATACCTTGAGCCCTGCAGCTGCCAGAGTATCCGCAGCATTTGGACCCACGTGTCCGGTAATCACTGCTTCAGCACCTGAATTTGCCACTAGTTGGGCGGCCTGGATGCCGGCCCCACCACTCAGCATAGCTGCCTTGTTTTCTATGATTTCGAATTCCCCAGTTGCCGAGTCTACAATCAGGAAACATGAACAGCGGCCAAAACGTTCGTCAAGTTGAGCATCCAAGCTTGGTCCGGTTGACGAAATTGCAATCTTCATCTCCTCTCCTTTTTCGCGGGAGCGGCTAGTTCTGCCAATAGTGGATCAGCACTTTTTCCTGTATTTCGTTAATGATCGCAAATATTCTGTCCAGTAATTAGACTGCCTTTCAGATACTGAGCAACCACTTCCTCTGGCGGTGCGCTGGGTGCGCCAATTTCTACTCTGATGCCCTTTTGAGCAAATAAATCGAGGGCCCTGCGGCCCATGCCCCCAGCAATGATCACTTCGACTCCCAAGTCGCTCAACCAACGAGGAAGAACTCCAGGTTCATGAGGAGGAGGAATGAGCAGTTCCTTGTTCTTTATCTGGCCATCATCCGCCTCTATAATGGCAAACTGTTCACAATGTCCAAAATGGGGACAAAGTACACCTTGTGCGACTGGTACTGCAAATTTCATCGTCTACACTCCTTTCCTTTTTTATGTCCACTTCACAGAAATGCTGCCTGGTTTCAAGTAGCATTAAGTCCAGTGTCCCTCGACATTGGGTTGGGAAGCTACCTGATACTTCCCATCGAGGTAGGCCTGCACTGCCTCTGAGATGCGACCACTAACCCCTGTTACCACCTTGATTCCTGTTGCCTGTAATGTCCTGAAGGCTTTGGGCCCACAATTGCCAGTGAGAACCACATCCGGCTTGGCACCAGCCAAGTTCTGGGCTGCCTGGATACCGGCTCCTTGAGGTAGATTCAGGTTCTGTCGATTTTCCACCAACTGCAACTCATTGGTGTCCGTGTCTATCACCAGAAAGTATTTAGCTCTGCCAAAACGCGGGTCCACTTCACCTTCCGGGTCCCTTTCCTGAGTGGTCACTGCTATGCGCATAGCTCCTCCTCTCTGAAGTGCTTCCCATCTGTTTGTTGCCTGACCTTTCCTAGCCAGCCCTCCTGAAAAGAGATGTGGGCAGGAGAAGATCCTTTGCCGCTTATCCAGCAATGCCTCTCAATGCACTGCCGAAGATTTTTTCTGACCTGCAGATTCCATGGCCTCGATTACCTCTTGGGTGAGCTTTTCATATGCCTTTTTTGCCTCAGAATCATGGTTTGCAGCCACAAAAGGTTCTCCACAGTCGCACTTCTCCACCACCTCAGGATCAATCGGTATGCGTCCCAGGAAAGGAACCCCCAGTTGTCTAGCGGCCTGCTCTCCACCGCCAATTTTGAAGAGATTGATTTTTTCGCCACAATGGGGGCAGATCAGACCGCTCATGTTTTCCACTATTCCCAGCACTGGGATGTTCAACAGCCGGCTGAAATTGACAGCCTTTCGCGAATCCAGGAGAGCAACGTCCTGGGGAGTAGTGACGATTATTGAACCGTCTACATTCTTGATGAGATTAGCAACACTGAGCGGTTCATCACCTGTGCCTGGTGGAAGGTCAATAAAGAGGAAGTCCAGATCGCCCCAACTGACATCTGCCAGGAACTGCTTGATTGCCGAGTGTTTCAGGGGCCCTCGCCAGACAATGGCTCGATCAGGATCGTGAGCAAGCAACCCCATCGATACCACGTGAAAGTTCTTGAAGACTTCTACAGGATCTACGCCATCATCGTGTCCCACGAGTTGTCTCTCCTCGACACCCAGCATTTTGGGAACGTTAGGGCCGTGAATGTCAGCATCCAGTATTCCCACTCGATAGTCGCGAAAAGCAAGAGAGGCAGCCAGGTTAGTAGCTACGGTACTCTTGCCAACGCCGCCTTTGCCGCTCATCACCATAATCTTATGGCGGATGTGATAGAGCCTTTGCTCCAGCCTTTTTTGCTCGTGCGCTTCTTTTTCCTTGGCCGAACAACTACTGCCGCTCTCGCAACTGTCACAAGGTTTCTGTTCGTCACACGCTTCTTTTTTCATTTTTCTCTTCCTTGCCTTCTCAGTTGTTGATAAGAATCTGCCACTCGATATTCCATTCACAAATATGAGAACGACTAGTGAATCTGTCAAGGCAGCCAAAAGGTGTCGGCAGGGAGACAGGGAGTGGAGGGGTGAGATTCATTCACCCCTCCTGCTCAGCTTCACGAGCTTTGCTCAGTTTCTAAGCTCCCCAGTCTTTCTTCGATGGCGTCGAGCTCCTCTTTTAAAGCTGCCGCCTGCTCTTTGAGCATCACCATCTCGTCTTCCCTGGAATAAGGGGCTTGATAGGCTCCCCAGGGTGCTATGGGACCCCGGTCCCACCAAGGGAAAAAGCCCCTAGCCCAGTAGCCGTAGCCCCAGCCCCGGCCCCTGCCTCGACCGAGACCCAGGCCCCGACCCATACCCCAACCTCGACCGAGTCCACGACCCCGGCCCGGGCCGCCAAAGAAACGATAGGCTCCTCTCGGATTGCAAAGACCTCGGCCCCATCCGGTCATGGGTCCCATTCCAGCAGGTCCTGTTCTGTCAAGTCCTGGCATATGTCATCCCTCCTTTCTCGTGGTCGCTAATGCCTGCCACGAAAGCGTCTTCTCCGGTGTCTGCGTGGGCAGCACCCCATTCCCGGGGTCAGCTGTCCTGAGACGTAAGCTGCAAGGACTTCGTCAACTTCTCCAATAATGCCCCATATCAGCTCTATGCCACGGCTGCGAAAAAGGTTTTGTAAAAAATGGTTCATGCCTCCAGTGATTACCAGCTCTACCCCCTGCCGGCGTAAAATGTCAGGCACCTCATGAGGATACCGTCGGTTCATACTTAGAGTGTGACGACCAATTACTCGCCCCTCGTCGAGCTCCACAACCAATATCTCCTGGGTATATCCGAACCTGGGCGAAACCCTCGAGTCGTAAAGTGGGATGGCTATTTTCATTTGACGCCTCGCCGCCTCATGGCATCACCTCGCACTTCTTTTGAGTCACCAGCTTGAGAGGCAACGATTGTGCCAGCCGAGGAAGTTTTGTATAACCTGCTAATATTATAGCCAATTATCAATTAAAGGGAAGAGGGTTGAATTACTGGCAGCGGTCTCCTTTGTTGCATAATTGCAACCTAAAATTAGAAATATCAGTTATTATGACTAATTAACATGCGTTGCAATAATGCAACAAAGGAGTGCGTCGCTTCCTGCCCGCCCTCTTGCCGAGGGAAATCGGAACAGGACCCTGTGCAAGCCAACGAAACTACACCTCCCGTCTGAGGAACAGGTCAGTTTTTTCTTTACTTGTCCTTCTTTTTTCGCTATACAAACTTGACATTGTGCCTTTGATAACTAACGGAGGAACACAAGAATGACGCTCGAAAGAAAAGCTGGAATTGCCGTAGTATTTGGAGTACCAGCCATTGTTGGTTCGGGTCTGATGTGGCAGTTGGCCGGCAGTTGGCAGGTGGTTTTTGGCTACCTGGCCCTATTGGGATTTATCCTGGGTGCCTTTCTGGCCAATCCAGAACAGGAAATCTCAGCAAAAAAGCAAGAACAGCACTGAGAGCAACTCACGTTTTGCCCAGCTTCTTCTCAGGACTTCTACAGAGGGGAAAGATTGGCTGAAGCGAGAGAATTGCGCCTTTTTCCTTCCCAGCAGGCAGTGAGTAGCTGTCCACCATATTATATTGTGGTTGGGTACCGCCCTGAGCTTGCTTCCCTTGTTCCCTACAGGCTCTTGCCTTTTTCCAGATCACCTTTCCATAGCCCCCAGCCAACAGCTGCAAGTTAGCCAAGAAATCTCTATTTATGATTCCCTGAGGACAAATTCAGCAAATGGCTGGTGCTACTTTACAACTCTTTACATCCCGGTCTTGTCTCAATTCGGACGCTTTACTTCCACTGCTGTTGTTAATATCATTCGAGATAATTGACTGCTTATCGAGTCCATTTAGTGGCTTTGAGAGGAAAAGCTATGGCACGGTACCTCGAATTCATGCTGGCAAAGGCCTTCGAAACCATCCCGGGGGAACTCTACAATCAGTACCGAAGTGATGTGGCTGCAGAGATCAAGGAGCAATATCTCTTTTACGAAATCTCCTTGATGGAGGAAAAATCCTGGGAATATCTCCGCGATTGGGTATATCCAAACTTCACACGCTATATCAAGGCTAAACAGAGAAACCCAACCATGGCTGAGAGAGTAGTAGTTGCCATCTTTCACGGCAACAGTTGTTATCTCTTACAGGGGAAAGACTTTCTCGGTGCCTTTCAACAGTTGGAGGGGCTGGACGCCATGGCCTTTGCCGCCCAAGTGCGCCAGTGGCTCGACATCTGATGAAACCATCTTGGTTTTGCAATTCGCCCCTGTTGAATGCACTTTCCTGGAACTTCCATCCCGAAACTTTCTAGAATCAGGGGAAGTTCCCCGTGTGGGAACTCTTTTGGTTCCTCTGCTTGAGACTGGTGTAGAAGGACAACTTCCGTTTTCTTTTTGGCAATGTTAGGTGGTATACTGCACTGATTTTTGGGTGCTGCCCTTGAAAAGAGAGGAGGGAGAAGATGCTCCGGGACCTAGTAATCAAGAACAGAAGCTATAGGCGGTTTCACGAGGATGTGAAGATAGAGATAGAAACCTTGAGAGAACTCGTGGATCTGGCAAGATGCACTGCTTCTGCGGCAAATCTACAACCCCTGAAATACATCCTTGCCAACGATCCCCAGAGCAATGAAAAGATTTTTCCTTGTCTTGCCTGGGCTGGATATCTGAAAGACTGGCCAGGACCGGCAGAAGGTGAACGGCCATCCGCCTACATTATTGTTCTGTGCGACACCCGGATTGCCAAATCTGCAGGCTGCGATCATGGCATCGCCTGTCAGACTATTCTTCTAGGTGCAGTAGAAAAAGGTTTGGCTGGTTGCATGATCGGCTCCATACAAAGAAAAAAGCTTCGACAATTACTGGATATTCAGGAGCATCTCGAGATACTTCTGACAGTGGCCCTCGGGAAACCTAAAGAGACGGTTGTGCTAGAAGAAATAGGCCCGCAAGGTGATGTCAAGTACTGGCGGGACGAGAAAGGCATCCATCACGTCCCCAAGCGCAGTCTGGATGAGATTATTATCGGTTGAGACGGAGGCAGAAGAAGGCCATGCCGTGGATGGCTTCTAGATGGGCTGGCGCCAATGATGAAGAGATGATAGCGGATGGTAATCATGGTAACAAAAAATGATGAGCCTGGAAATGAGAAGCGAAACAAGAAATTGCCAATCTTTCTGCTGGCGATATTCATTCTGATTGCAGGAGGCACTGTCTACTGGTGGTTTTTCAAACGGAATCGAGTGAGTACAGACAATGCCTATGTGGTGGCTGATATTGCCCGCATCAGTAGCCGCATTCCTGGCACAGTGACGAGAGTGCTAGTAGATAATGATGTGCCAGTGAGAATAGGGCAGGTGCTCGTGCAGCTGGATCCGCGTGATTACCAGGTCGCTCTCGAGCAGGCCCAGGGTGTTCTCGAAAGGATAGCAGCTGAACTGAAAGCCACTGAAATTGCAATTTCCCTTACTGACGCTCAAACCAGGGCCAAGGTCGACGGAGCAGAGGCGGTACTCAGAGGAGCGCAAGAGAAAAAGAAGGAGCGCGTCCACAAGATGGCAGAGCTGCAGAAAAAGCGAGTTGCAGTGCAAGCCGACCTGGGCAAGGCCAAACGTGATTTAGAAAGATTTCAAAAACTTTATAAAAGTGAGGTTGTTGCCGAGGAGCAGCTTGACAGGACCAGAACCGCATTCATCAAAGCAAAAGCAGAGCTCGATGCCATTGACGCTGAACTGCAGGCAGTGCAGGCTGATCTCGAAGGCACGGATCAGGAGATAGCCCGGGCAGCAGCCCAGCTGCGCTCTGCCAAGAGTGAATTGCAGCAGGTGGCAATCCAACGGCAGAATCTAGCGGCACTCAAAGGGCAGCAAAAAGAGGCAGAGGCCAGGGTGGCTGCCGCCAGACTCAAAGTTGAATATTGTACCATCAGAGCTCCCATAACAGGGTATGTGGCTCAGAAGAATGTTCAGGTAGGTGATCGCATTTTACCGGCGCAGCCATTGATGGCCATAGTGCCGCTTCAGGAAGTGTACGTGGAAGCGAATTTCAAAGAAATACAACTGGAGCATGTTCGCATTGGCCAACCCGTAACCATCCATGCCGATGTCTATCCTAGCTATACATATCACGGCAAAGTAACAGGGATTCGAGCCGGCACCGGGGCAGCTTTTTCGCTGCTGCCTCCAGAGAATGCCACAGGAAACTGGATCAAGGTTGTCCAACGAGTGCCGGTCAAGATTGTCTTCGATGAACCTCTTCCTCCTGAATACCCGCTCCGAGTGGGATTTTCGCTGGAGGTCACCATTGATACGGCAGACCAGAGCGGCGACCTCCTGCTACCCTTCGCTCCAGCAGGACATACAAACGGCTAAGCAAAATGGCAGACGACCACGGCAATCCCGGTGTGAACAAGTGGGTGGTAGCCCTCACTGTAATGGTGCCCACTTTCATCGAGGTCATGGATATGAGCGTGGTCAATGTTTCTCTGCCGCATATCCAGGGAAGCCTCAACGCAGGCCTGGACGAAGTTACCTGGGTGCTCACCTCCTATCTTGTCTCCAATGCCATTATTATTCCAATCACTGGCTGGCTCGCCAGTGTGTTCGGCAGAAAACGGTATCTTCTTTTCTCCATCACACTCTTCACCCTTAGCTCTCTTGCCTGCGGTGCGGCACCCTCTTTGAAAATCCTCATCCTGGCCAGGATCTTTCAAGGACTGGGCGGCGGGGGTTTGCAGCCACTTTCCCAGGCTATCCTTTTTGAAACCTTTCCAGTGGCTGAACATGGACTGGCAATGGCAGTCTTCGGCATGGGGGTGGTAATGGCCCCTATTATTGGACCTGTTCTGGGCGGCTGGATCACGGACAACTGGAGCTGGCGCTGGGTATTCTATATCAATCTGCCGGTCGGCGCCCTGGCAGTATTCCTGGCCGTCCTTTTCATTCAGGACCCCGCATACATTCGTCGCAAGATAATCAAGATAGATAGCTGGGGTTTGTTTTTATTGAGCGTGGGATTGGGCTCCCTGCAGATTGTCCTGGACAAAGGTGAGCGTGAGGACTGGTTCAACTCTCACTTTATCATCTACCTTTCCATTATTGCGGCGGTATCTCTAGCTCTATTCGTTGGTTGAATTGCGCGCCGAGCATCCGGTCGTCAACCTGCGAGCCTTCAAGATCCCAAGCTTTTCTGCCGGAAATCTCATCATGTTCACCGGCTTCGGCTGCCTCTTCGGCAGTTTTGTGCTCTTGCCACTCTATCTGCAGAAATTGATGAATTACACTGCTTTGTGGGCAGGATTGGTTCTGGGTCCTGGCGGCATTGCCAGCTTCTTGATCATGCCTGTGGCCGGTATACTGATGAAGAAAGGTGTGAATCCCCGTTATCTACTGGGGGCGGGGCTGAGCATCATGCCCGTTATCTACTGGGGGCGGGGCTGAGCATCATGGCCTATGCCATATGGTTGATGTCTGGCTTCAATCTGCAGGCTGGTTTTTTTGAGATTGCCTGGCCTCGTGTTATTCAGGGATTTGGCATGGGGCTTTTTTTTGTACCTCTGGCCACCGCCACATTTCAGGACATTCCAAAGGAAGAAACGGGCAATGCCTCCGGCATCTTCAATTTGTTGCGAAATCTGGGCGGGAGCTTCGGCGTTGCCTTCAGCACTACCATGCTGGCCCAACGAGCCCAGTTCCACCAGAACTTTCTGGTGGAACACATAACGCCGTTCAATCCTGCCTGGCAAATTCGCTCCCAGCAAATACTAAAATGGCTGCAATCTCACCACGGCGACCTTGCCAATCCTGCCATTGTCCTGAAGCTTATTTACATAGAGGTGATGCGGCAGGCGAGCATCCTGGCTTTTAATGATGCCTTCTGGATACTTGCCTGGCTCACCGCAGTGCTCATTCCTTTGACTTTACTCTTCAAGAAGGCTTCTGAGTCCGGTCCTCCCGCCGGAATCCATTAGATGCCACTGAGAGAACCGGTTCTCCAGTTTCAGCTGCAGCCGTTGTTGACGGCAAGGTGCCGTCTCTTTTTCGGCAATCGGAATTGCTGCTTGCTGTGCCAGATAGGCCTAGGCATCCTGGCGTAGGCTCCGCCGGCCATAGGCAGCCAGACCAAGCAAGCCTGCACCCAGGAGCATCATTGTTCCCGGCTCCGGCACCGGCTCGAGGCCAGTTCCTGGGGTAGGGAATTCCGTGGCCTGGAAGTCGGCAAAATTGTCACCGCTGTCGAAAGCGAAAGGAAACCTGGCTAGACTCCAGCCCGCACTGACGTCAACCGCCGGTGTACCCTCGCCCGCGTTATTGTTTTTAGCGTCGCCGTACTGCAGGGCATCTATTACCTCGCCCGCTGGATTCAGGAGCTGCACTGCATCTGGGCCATTCTGCCAGTCCACATTTGCCACAAAGTCCCTGTTGGCAAGGACCTCGCCCACAGCATCAGCAGTAGCGATCAACAGGATGCCGTCTGCTGGAATTAACGCACCGCTGAGGTCTATAGTGCGATAGATTTCGCCAGTCCCACCGTTTATACCCACCAGGTGCCAGCCATCGAAAAGCATCCCCGCAGTACCGAAGATTTCGGTGAACACCTCATCACTGTCAGCTCCAACGCCATCATAGAGAAGTTCCTGGATTACAGGCAGGGCAAGTGCGTGTGCAGGTAGGATAATCAGGGTGAAAACTAAATATACTGCTGCTAGAATTGCCAATAAAGTCCTGGTGCCCCTCATGTGTCCCTCCTTTGTTACAGATGATCAGTTTTCAGCAAGAAGCACAAATATTGTTCCCTCCTTTCTCCACCTGGGGTGGCAAATGGATGAAAAGCTAGAATACTTGCCTGCTTGAAACCTATGAAATTAGCTCATTGCAGTATGCTA
>JAFDGZ010000017.1 GCA_019309045.1 Deltaproteobacteria bacterium
TTCAATGCCTCCAGGGGAGTCAACCGCTCCAGATCCAGACTCTGTAAACGCCGACGTAACTGTTGATCCCCCTGTTGGAAAAGATTGAGCTGCAGCCACTGCTGCCTTTGTCCCCTGTATGAGCGCGCCAGTCTGGGAAGTCCATGTCCTTCCTCGCTGTCACGTTCCAAATGGAGCAGTATTTCTTTGGCCCTCAGGACAACCTCCTCGGGGAGGCCAGCCAGCCTCGCCACCTGGATGCCGTAGCTGCGATTGGCCCCACCATCGATCAACTTGCGCAGGAAAATCACCTGATCTCCCCACTCTTTTACTGCAACCGTCATATTCCTCACTCTGGGCCTGGTGGCGGAAAGCTCGGTAAGCTCGTGGTAGTGGGTGGCAAAAAGGGTCTTGACGCCCACTCCCTGCCAGTCATGGAGAAATTCCGCCACGGCCCAGGCGATGCTGAGACCGTCGAAGGTACTGGTTCCTCTACCGATCTCATCAAGAATCACCAGACTCCTTTCGCTGGCCTGGTGGAGAATATGGGCGGTTTCCTGCATTTCCACCATAAAGGTGCTGCGGCCCCGGGTCAGTTCATCGGAAGCCCCTACTCTGGTAAAAATGCGGTCCACCACGCCGAGGTGGGCCGAACTGGCAGGCACAGGGCAGCCCATTTGAGCCATGAGGACAATGAGGGCCACCTGCCGCAAAATTGTTGATTTCCCCGCCATATTGGGCCCGGTGATAATAAGGACCTGGTGAGACTCGTGGTCCAGATGAATATCATTGGGCACAAACTCTCCCTTGGGCAAAGCCGCCTCCACTGTCGGATGGCGGCCCTCCACAATACTGATCTCAACGCTGTCATCCACTATCGGCCGACAGTAGTTGTGGCGGTTAGCCACCTCTGCAAGCGCCGCAAAAACATCCAGTTCGGCGATCACTGCCGCACTTTGCTGGATGCGCTCTCCCTGAGCAGCAACCCCTGCCCGCAACTCCCGGAATAGTTCCTCCTCCAGCCGTATTCTTCGTTCATCCGCACTGAGAACCTGGGTCTCATATTCCTTGAGCTCTTCAGTAACATACCTTTCCGCGTTGGCCAGGGTCTGCTTGCGAATATAATGTTCGGGAACCAGAGCAAGATTCGCCTTGGACACCTCCAGATAATAGCCAAAGACCCGATTGTAGCCGACTTTGAGAGAGTTGATGCCAGTCTTTTTCCTCTCCGCCGCTTCCATGCTGGCAATCCAGTTCTTTGCCTGGCGGCTCAATGTTGTCAGCTGATCCAGTTCGGGGTGATAGCCTGAGCGAAATATTCCCCCCTCGGTCAGAGTGAGCGGCGGGGCGTCTACCAGCGCCTGCTGCAACAGTTCTGCTACATCCTGGACCGGATCCAGCCTGTCAGCAAGTTCGCGGATACTGTCCTCTTGCAGATAGCCCAGCAGGTGTTTGACGCGGGGAAGCGTTTGCAGTGAACGTCGCAGTGCCCCAAGATCACGGGGAGTCGCTGTACCCATAGCTACCCGGCTGTAAAGCCGTTCGAGATCGTAGATCTGCTCCATTTCTCGCCGCAGTTGCGAGCGAACAGCCTCATGGAGACGAAAACAGGAAACCGCACTCTGCCGTCTAGTGATCTTGACCGGCTCCAACAGGGGATAGCGGATCCACCGCCTGAGGAGCCTGCCGCCCATGGCAGTGACCGTGTCATCCAACAACCCTAATAGACTCCCTTGCCGGCCGTCGCCATACCAGGAACGGAGAAGTTCCAGATGTCGACTCGAAACTTCGTCGATAACCATGTAATCCTGGCGACGATATGGCTGCAATCGCTTGATGTGGGCAGCCTGTTTCTTCTGAGTCCGCTGTACATAGCTCAATATTGCCCCTGCCGCCCTTATGGCATGCGGCCAATTTTCCACTCCAAAGCCTTCCAGAGAATGCACCTGAAATTGTTCGATCAGAAGTTTTTTCCCCCGGCCCACATCAAAAGTCTCTGCCGGCAGGACTTTGACACTGCATCGGCTGGCATCATCCAGCCACATCTCGCGCTCCACTTGAGAATCTGCGGCAAGGAGCAGTTCGCGCGGCTCTACTCTGCGCAGTTCGTCAATACATTTCTGCAACCCTGATATCTCAGTGAGGCGAAATTCAGCTGTGGACAGATCGAGGTATGCCAGGCCGCCAACTTCTCCCCCCCAGTACAGGGCAGCCAGGTAATTGGCACATTTACCGTCAATATGGTCCATAGCAGTGCCAGGAGTAACAACTCGCACCACTTCCCGGCGAACCAGTCCTTTGGCCTGGCGGGGATCCCCGATTTGATCACAGATGGCAACGGTATACCCCTTTTGCAGCAATTGAGAGATGTAGCCATCTGCAGCATGATGGGGCACGCCGCACATGGGGATGGGGTTTTTCGCCTGTTTGTCGCGGGAGGTCAGGGTGATTTCCAGCTCTCTAGCTGCCACCACCGCATCATCAAAGAACATCTCATAAAAATCTCCCATGCGATAAAAGAGGATTGCATCTTTGTGCTGCTCTTTTATCTCCAGGTACTGCTGCAGCATGGGAGTGATCTTACTCATTTGTTCACAGCCTCGGCCAACCTTCTCCTGTCAGGGCAAACTAACGCGGACGTGCCTGGGTTGGATAGTATCCCACCTCTGACACCCTGGGCACCTCCATAACACTCGCTCGGTCTCGTAGCCGCACTGCCGGCATCGATAAGGTCTGCCCTCCGGCTGCAGGTGCGCCAGCAGATCTTCATATTGCTCCACGGCTCCTTCAATGTCCCCCTCTGCCAGGAGAGCCCTTCCCAGGATCTTCCTGGCTTCGAACAACTCTGGTTCCAGCTGCAGGGCTCGTTTGAGGGTCTGCAACCCTTCTTCCTTGCGATCTCGCCTGAGGAAACACTTGGCCAGTGCAACCAGAGCTGCGGCATCTAGATTTTCAGCAGATACATCAGTGAGAAATTCGACTAACCGGGCTTCGCGTCCAGTTTCCTCTTCAGGTTCTTCCAGGGGTTCAAGTACCAGGTGCGCCCACTCAGGGCTGCTTCTGATTATCTTCCTCCATACCTGAAAGGCTTTCTTGGGCTTGTTTTTCAACCGGTAGAGTTCTCCCAGTTGCAAGCTGGCGTCCACACAGTGAGGATCCAGGGACAGCGCCTTCTTGAGATAGCTCTTAGCAGTTTCCAGGTCGCCCGCTTCCATTCTGGCCTTGGCTTGTTCTGTACGCAAATGTGCCAGGATATATTGCACCCTGTTGTTGTTCAGTTTGCCGATTTTTTTCTGGAGTTCGTATGCTCGCCCCCAATCACCGGTTGCTTCCAGCAAAGCCTCCAGTTGCACATAGGCATCCAACCGATGGGAAGCCTGTCGAATCACCTCTTCAAAAGTTGCAATGGCGCGATCCAGCAAACCTCCCCTCTTGTAGTCCATGCCAAGGTCGAAGAGAGCTTGCAGCTTGGTCTCTGGATCAACGCTGGGACGCAGCAGAATGGATTGGCGAATGCGCACCGCTTTATCGATCTCTCCTTTAGAACGAAAGAGATTGCCTAGGGCCACATAGGTTTCAATAGTCTCCGAATTCACCTGAACAGCCCGGGTAAAAGCCTCGATTGCCTGATCAGTATCATTGGCTAGCAGATAGTTTATTCCCTGGAACAAAGCGCTGCTGCTGTCAGGAAGGTTCGCGGGGTGGTGGGACGTTTTCTGGCTTCTTCTGCGTCTGCCAACATAGTAGCCAAGAATCACGCCCAGCATGCAGGCGACGCCAATAAAGACATAAGTATGGAATCCCATGCCCCAAATATGCGGGATAAGCTCAGTCATCCATCACATCGGTCTTGGTGGGATCAGCACCTTCGTCCTTTTTTTCTGAGGTGGCAGCAACCTCTCTGGCGGGACTGGAAGTAATCACCTCTTCCTGGGTGATGGGCAGATTCCGCAGGGATTGCAGCTCCTCTTGCAACCTGTTGTTCTGCTGCCTCAGGGATCGCAGGTTGCTTCGTAAACGCAGATTGCCGAAACCGCAGTAAAACGCAGTTGTAACTACTCCAATGAACAGAGACAAAAGAATGAGGGCATAGAGAGGAATCGGTACGGAGCGAAACTGTAATGGCCCAAAAATGACCAGCTCGAGGGTGATTTTGTGGAGAAGCGCCTCACGGTTCTGGAAAAAGAACAACACCAGAAACAGCGTCAATATGCCCCAAACCGCAACTTTAAGTGCTTTCATCCATTCTCTCCTTTGCAAAGTAGGGAAGGAGCCTCCTGTACGTCTGTTGAAGATGTTCCGGAATCACCCGTACATCTGCAAAGACCGTCATGAAATTAGTATCCCCGTTCCATCTGGGGACAATGTGAAAGTGCACGTGCGCTTCTACGCCAGCACCAGCCACTGTGCCCAGGTTGAGTCCAACGTTGAAGCCGTCGGGCGCCATACATCCCTGCAGTGCCTCCACAGAGCGCTGTACTGTCCTTATCAAGTCCAGCAACTCTTCGTCTGCCAAGCCGTCCAGACCGGAGACGTGCTTCCAGGGCGCCACCAAAAGATGGCCATTGCTGTATGGATACCGGTTCATCATAACTACTATGCGCTCGCCGCGATAGAGTATCAGTCGCTCTTCGTCAGACTCACCATTACCCTCTGGGCAAAAAATACAACCCTTCGGCCGGTTGCCGAGAATGTATTCCATTCTCCAAGGAGCCCACAGATTCTTCATACAACCACCTGCTCACAACTGCCTATTTGCGCTTTCCGAGCACAAGTAAACGCTTCTCCGTATCAAAATGCAAGTTTTTGCGAGTATACCAACATTTGTCAAAAAAACAAGTGGTTTCCCCGGCAGAAGGGTCACTCCTTACCTCTACCTCGGCAGATCCACCAGTTCGATATCCCCCCACGCTCCCAACCTATCCTTGATCACAACCACGGCACCCCTCACTCCCTCTATTCTTTGGGCCAGCTCGAGCGCCCTCTTGATATCAGCCCTGTTATGCACCTCGTTGCAGATCCTGGTGGCTGCAGCATCGGCCACAGCAGTGGATGCAGCCACCACAGTAACTGCATCGGCCCGACCGAAGCTCAGAGAGTGTCCCACCGTAGCGGAAGAAGTACATATTCCCAGGGGAGTCTGTTCAGGCCTAATCCAGACTGCCACTTTGCCGCTCAAAGGGGAGTCGCCAGCGAAAATACCAAACTGCATGGGCATATTCACCTTAACGAAGCAATCTCCACCATTTTCCACCACCACTTCACTGCTGGTCTCGAGCAGTTCCTTTCCCACCCGCTCGGCTATAGCTCCCGCCACTGCAGCCATTGGACCAGTGCCGCAAAGCCGGCCTGCCTGAGTCATTTCTCTAACCACCGCGGGCGCCAGCGGATCTACCGGCAACGGTGTCAGGGAGTGGAGAAATTCAGGATGGTCAGCCACATAATTCTCCAACGGCCCCCGGATGCGGTATACTGCTTCTACTGCCTGTTGCTGCAGATCGCTGTCAGCCAGAATAAAGAGATCTGTCTCCTTAACCCTGACCTCGAAGGCAAGCAACCTGTCGCAGCGAAGGAAGCTGCGATACTCTCTCTCTCGGTATTCCCTCATGTTCGCATCCTGAAGGACTCTGACAACAACAGTGAGCCCTCGGCCTCTCACCCCTGGCTCGCCAGTGATCATGCTCCCATATGTCGATGCAAGGCCACCCTAGTTGCCGTACTGAATCCGCCAGCACTTGCCCCCGAATTCTGCTGTCAGTCTCTCCTGCAGCGTTCTGCTCGGCTGTACAGAGAAACTGTCAGGCAGGCGCATGACAACCTCAGTATGGCTGCTGAGGTGAAAATGAAAAAACAGTGGACACTTTCCTTTATACCGGGCAAGAAGCTTTTTCAAGCTGGCCATGTGTTGCTGCGAAACACTTCCTGCCTCAAAATGGAGATGCACAGCTTCGACAAGTTCCCAGGAGCCTTGCTCCAGGGGCAATATTCTGTCTGCCAGCAGGCGAACCTTGCCTTGTTCATCGGCCACCCTGCCGATTGCCAGCACGAGTTCACCTTTTTCCAGCTCGACGCCATCTGCCACCTCAGTGTCGGCAAAAATAAATAGTTCCAGAGAATCCCTGAAATCTGCCACCCTGACCCTGACGAGAGGTTCGTCCCGCCGACTGGTTTCCCTTGTTATTCGACCGATGATTCCTGCAACCCGGGCCCGAGCGCCAGCAGCCATCTCAGAAACAGCTGCAATTCCCCCGGGCGCAATCTCTGCAAGAAGCTGCTGGTGCGCAGTCAAGGGGTTGTGACTGAGGTAGACTCCCAGCGCCTCCTTCTCGAAAGTAAGCACTGTTGGCGTATCCCACTCCTGCAGACTTTCTCCACCTGTCTCACCAGCTGCTGAGAATTCACTCTGCTGGAACAGGGCCATCTGTCCCTGACGAATCTGCCGCAATGTTGTCTGCAAGAGTTGCAGCAGATGTCTGCGGCTGCAGGAAAAGCAGTCCAGCGCCCCAGACTTTATCAATGTTTCAAGGGCCTTGCGGCCCAACCGCTCCTGACCGACCCTGGCACAGAGATCCGCCAGGGAACTGAAAGGGCCTCTTTCTTGCCGCTCAGCAACAATTGCCGTTGCTGTCTTGATGCTCACATGACGAATTCCAGCAAGGCCAAACAAGATCCCCTGTTCAGTGGGGCTGAATTCGATAAGACTGAGGTTGATATCTGGCGGCAGAATTCTGTGGCCTTCGTGCAGGCATGCCTCGAGCCGCTCCAGCAACATCTCTGGCTGTGCCAGGTAGCTGTTGAGGAACGCTGCCACATAAGGTATCGGCAATCGACACTTGACAGCGGAGCACTGCAACACTGCCAGCGCCCGACACACTGTGTCGCTCTTTCTCTGCAGTCCAGCTGCCGCCCTCTGGCAGCTGACCCAGAGTTTCTCCCCCGCCGTGCCCTTGTTATTGGCCACAGCTTCCAGAAATTCTATTCTCAGATCATCGGTAGTCTCAGATGTTTCGCGTTGCAGGCGACGGCAAAAAAGCTCTGCTTTGGCCAACTGCCAACCAGTATGTCTCACCACCGCCTCCAGCAAATCTTCATCAAAAATCAAAGAAAGCTGATTTTTCTCAGCGCCTCGTTGGCCGCCTCTAGCCAACAGTTCGGCAGGCCCCCCTCCAGTATGCTGCCAGGCACCTTCTCCGGCGGTACTGCGCAGGGCCGCTCTCCTGCGCACGAGGGCAAGGGTGTAAAGCAGTTCATCGCAAGACTTCGGCTGCACAATGCGGAGTAGATCTCTTGCCGCTGGAGTGTCTACATAGGGGAGGCCCACTGTCTCAGCCCGGCAAAGCACGGCAAAGCTCTTGGCATCGCGCCAAAGGGTATCAGTGCCACCAGGGTCAACCACATCTACCTCTGGACCGTACTGACAGGTTTTCTGAATGACCGTCAAGTATCTCTTCCCTACCAGGTCCAGTTTGATCAGTCCGAGTCGCTTCAATGCCCTGGCGTCATACTGGCTCACCCACTCCCGCCTCGGTCCCCTGTAAAGGGGGACCATCTTGTCGATTTCAGTGGGGGCAATCACGATTCCTGTGGCATGGGTGCTCACCCGCCGCGGCAAACCTTCAAAGGCTGCAGCATAGGCAAGCAGTTTATCCATCTTGCTGCTGGTGTTGGCGCCCTCCAGTGCAAGTCCTGCAATTGTTCTCTGGTGGCGGCCACCAGCCTGCACACTGGCTGCCGCCTCTCCAGCCTTTTCCACCACGCCAGGCTCCAATTGGAGAGCCTTGCCAACATCCCTGATGGCTGTACGCTTCTGCATGGTGTCCACAGATACTATATGAGCAAGCCGGGCTGAACCGTAAATCTGACAAAGGAGGCCGTAGACCTCCTGGCGTGCTTCCATGGGCAGTCCCATGTCCACCTCGGGAATCTCACTGAGCAGTTCATTCAGAAAAGTCTCGAAGTAGAGGCCGTGAGGAACAGGATCGACCGAACTGATGCCAAGCGCGTAGGCCAGCAGACTGCTGGCAGCTCTGCCTCCTGCCAGTCCGAGCGGAATGCGGGCAGCCTTTGCTGCATCTACCAGATCGGCAATAATTAGGAAGAAGTCACTCAGTCCTGCTCGCGCCACTGCTCCGAGTTCATGGCTGAGCCGTTGTCGGTACTCATTCCGTTGTTGCCATTCGGCCAACCGATCATCGAGGCCTTGCCGGGCTCTCTCCGCCAGCAGAGCTGCGGCATCACTCTCTTGCTCCTCTGGCAACCTTGGCGGCTTGATTTTGCCAAGATTTAGATCCAGGTTGCAACGCTCCGCCACTTTTACTGTGTTGGCAATGGCTTCAGGTAGATGAGAGAACTCGGCCTTCATCTCCTGTGGTGACAAAAAGGAGTGATCTTTTGCCACCTGCGTCAACCGCAGGGGAACTCCTTTTCTTATGGCTGTGAGCATCCTCAGTAATTCTCCCTCGCTGGCACTCAGCGTGTGACAATTGGCAGAGGCCACTATGGGCAGCTCCAGACTCCTTGCCAGGGAGTACAACCGCTCATTCAGGTGCCGCTTCTCCGTGGAGCGCCCAGGTTGCAGCTCTATATAAAAATTGTCTCTACCAAACACTTCCAGATACTCGACCGCAACCTTTCTTGCCCGGGCAGAATCTCCTGCGCAGAGCATTGCAGGAATCTGGCCCCTGCCACAACCGCTGAGGAGAATGAGTCCCTGGTGGTGTTCCAGGAGATGGCTGCGAGCAATTTTTGCCTGCAAAGTCCAGCCCCGCTCCTGGGCAAGTGTTACCAGCTGGAGAAGATTGCCATAACCGCGCTGATTTTTCACCAGCAGGACAATATGGGAGTCTCCCGGGGTCTCATTTGCCTCAGGACCTTGCAGATCACCGTCCACTACCGTCAGTTCGCAGCCGAGGATGGGCTTGATACCATGGCTGAAGGCCAGTTCGTAAAACTCAATGCCCGCCAACATATTGCCATGGTCAGTTAGAGCTAGAGCTGGCAAGCGATAGGCCTGGGCCTGTTTCAGCAGCTGGGACAACCGGATGGTACTTCTGAGCAGACTGTAGCTGGAATGGACATGCAAATGGACAAAATCAACGCGCCGCATGGACTGTCTCCGCTGTCGCCATCAGAGTGCGTTGTGGCTGTCCATGACTCCCCGTAGCGATTCGAGAGGACAAGGAAAAATCATTGTGAAAACTTGACATCAGGAAAGCGTGAGGGGAAGAATGCGGAATGCCTTGAACCAGAAAATTAGCTGTCTTGGGCAGAATGAAAGCCCCGCAGTAGTTTGACCAGCCAGCCACACGGTATCACAGTCCAGAGGCGGTCAGGCACTGCTCACTCCCATTCGATGGTGCTCGGTGGTTTGGAGCTGATATCATAGACAACTCGATTTACCCCCTGCACCTCATTGATGATGCGGTTGGAGATTCGCCCCAGCACCTCATAAGGAACCTTGGCCCAGTCCGCAGTCATGGCATCAACACTCTCCACCACCCGGACACCAATCACCTGGTCATATGTCCGCTCGTCACCCATGACGCCCACTGTCCTGATTGGCAAGAGCACAGCAAATGCTTGCCAGACCTGATCATAGAGGCCGCTGGCCTCCATTTCCTCCAGCACCACTCCGTCGGCCTCACGGAGGATTGCCAGACGCTCCGGGGTCACCTCGCCGAGAATCCTGATTGCCAGCCCTGGTCCGGGAAAGGGGTGGCGTTTTATGAGCTTTTCCGGCAAACCCAGTTCGGCACCCACCCGGCGCACCTCATCTTTGAAAAGCTCCCGCAGTGGTTCTATGAGCTTGAGCTTCATAACTTCCGGCAGGCCGCCCACATTGTGGTGTGTTTTTATGGTGGCTGACGGTCCTTTGAAAGAAACGCTTTCGATAACATCTGGATAGAGCGTGCCCTGGGCAAGAAATTCGGCCCCGGGAATCTTTCTTGCTTCCGCCTCGAAGATGTCGATGAAAAGGTTGCCAATAATTTTTCGCTTCTGTTCCGGCTCGACAACGCCAGCCAGTTTCTCGAGAAACTCTGAGGAGGCATCCACGTAATCAAGATTTATGTCGAAAGTATGCCGGAAAATCTCCTGCACCTCTTCTGCTTCGCCGCGGCGAAGCAGGCCATTGTTTACAAAAATACAGGTGGACTGACGGCCCACAGCCTTGTGCAGCAGCACGGCAACCACCGAACTGTCCACTCCACCGCTGAGAGCACAGACAACCTTTTTAGAGCCTATGGTCTGCCGCAGCTGTTCCACAGTTGTAGCCACAAAGGATTTCATGGTCCAGGTAGGTTCACATCGGCATATCCCGAAAAGGAAGTTTTTCAGTAACTCAGTGCCCCGTCTAGTGTGGACCACTTCCGGGTGAAATTGCACCCCATACAACTGCTTCTGGATATGGCGCATGGCTGCTACTGGCGAGTTGGCACTGTGAGCAATTCTCTTGAAGTCCGGCGGCATTTTTCTGATTTTGTCGCCGTGGCTCATCCAGACCTGTTCCCCGGGTTGAGCCATGTCTTTGGCAAAACCCTTGAAAAGATCTGCAAAAGAATCGATCTGCAAAAAGGCCTTGCCGTATTCTCTTTTGGGAGCACGCTCCACCTCGCCCCCCAGAAGATGCGTCATGAGCTGCATACCATAACAGATACCCAACACCGGGATGCCAAGAGCAAATATTTCCTTCGAGCAGAGCGGTGCCTCGGGCTCAGCAACGCTTGCTGGTCCGCCAGAAAGAATGATCCCCTTGGGGGCATACTCTCTGATGTCTGCCAACTCCATATGACAGGGGTGGATCTCACAATAAACCTGACACTCCCGCACCCTTCTGGCAATGAGCTGGGTTGTCTGGGAGCCAAAGTCCAGAATCAATATTTTCTCGTCGTCTCTGCCCATTTATTTCCAATCCACCTGATAATTGGGCGCTTCCTTGGTAATGATGACGTCGTGCACGTGGCTTTCCCTGAGACCCGCAGGGGTGATGCGGATAAACCGGGGTTTTTGACGAAGTTCCGCCAGGGTGCTGCAACCCACATAGCCCATCCCTGCCCGCAAGCCGCCGATAAGTTGGTAGACACTCGATGAAAGCGGCCCTTTGTAAGGCACCCTGCCCTCTATTCCTTCGGGAACCAGCTTGATGTCCTCTTCAATGTCTCCTTGAAAGTAGCGTTCGCTGCTGCCCTCTTTCATGGCAGCCATTGAACCCATACCACGGTAAACCTTGTAGGAACGGCCCTGGTAGAGAACTGTCTCACCCGGGCTCTCGTCAGTGCCGGCAAACAGGCTGCCGATCATCACCGAATGCGCCCCTGCTGCCAGAGCCTTCACCACATCTCCCGAGTACTTGATGCCGCCGTCTGCAATGAGAGGCAGCTCGAACTTGTTTGCCACCTTGGCGCACTCCATTATGGCGGTAATCTGCGGCACTCCCACCCCGGCAACCACACGGGTGGTACAGATGGAGCCAGGGCCAACGCCAACCTTGATGGCATCGGCTCCTGCTTCAGCCAGGCTCCTAGTGCCTTCGGCGGTAGCTACGTTGCCGGCAATGACCGTCGTGTTCGCAAATGACTGCTTTATCTCCCTGACGCTCTCTATCACGGCCTCGGCGTGCCCGTGGGCGGAATCCACCACGATCACATCTACGCCGGCCTGTATCAAGGCCTCCACACGGGCGTCGCGATCAGGGCCAACCCCCACTGCTGCGCCAACCCGCAATCTTCCCAGGTCATCCTTGCAGGCATTGGGGTATTTCTTGATCTTCATGATGTCTTTTATAGTTATGAGGCCGCGCAGCTCGCCCTGCTCGTTGACAACCAGAAGTTTTTCTATCCTGTTCTCATGGAGCAGAATCTTGGACTCCTCCAGAGTTATGCCTTCAGGCGCTGTGACTAGATTTTCTTTTGTCATTACAGCCGAGATCTTTTGCTCCAGGTTGGTCTCAAATCGCAAGTCTCTGTTGGTGACGATACCAACCAGCTTTTTGCCATCCTTGACAATGGGGACGCCAGAAATGCGGTACCGTTGCATCACTTCCAGTACCTCTGAAATCTTCTGGTCTGGATGCATGGTCACTGGATCAACAATCATGCCGCTTTCAGATTTCTTGACCTTGTCCACCTCAGTTGCCTGCCGCTCTATGCTCATGTTCTTGTGAATTATGCCGATGCCGCCTTCCCTCGCCATACTGATGGCGGTATTCGCTTCTGTGACCGTGTCCATGGCAGCACTCAGCAAAGGTATGTTCATGGGGATATCTCTGGTCAATAGAGTATCGACCTGCACATCCCTCGGCAGGACCTTGCTGGCTGCAGGAAGGAGAAGGACGTCATCAAAGGTCAGCGCCAACGGAAAGTCTGGGTGCTCTGGACTCATGTATGCTCCTCGTGCTGAAATACTCTGGTCTACCATGAAATTGTTCCTTCATAGATACCAGGAATGAAGTGAAGTCTCAAGGGCCAGTCCGAGAAACAGCAGTCACAGAATGATGTTGCCGAAGTTTCAGATTCACTCCGGATGCTGGCACCCCTTTTGCGGGCGGCACTCAGAGAATTTTTCCAGGAGATGCAACAACAACCCTTCGAGCAAGCCGGCGTCGCTAACAGTAATTTGTGAAACCTGAGCAATATCCATCAACTCGAGTGTAACGAGCACGCCGGCCAGGATGATGTCTTCTCGACCTCGCTCCAGCCCCGGGATGTCGCGGCGCTGACGCAGCGGTGTCTCAGCCAATAAATCGGCCATTTGCTCGAGCCAACTCTTTTGAAGGCTCAGACCATTGATGCGGTCTGCATCATAGCGCTGCAAGCCACAGCGCATGCTCGCCAGGGTAGTCACCGTACCGGCAGTCCCTACCCAGTGGGCACCCTTGATGTCCTCGGGCAGGGAAACATCGGCAAGGACGCTGCGCACATACTTCCGCAGAGATCGGCAAGCACCGGCGCCAGGAGGATCGTCTTGCTGAAGAAACCTCTCTGTCAGGTGGACCACTCCCAGGGGCAGGCTGATGCTGTTGACCAGGGGTGCCTGCTGCTGTCGCTGCCAGACAACCTCGGTACTGCCCCCGCCAATGTCGAACACAGCAATGCTGCCTTTGCTGGCATCAATTACTGAGGTCACCCCTAACAGGGAAAGGCGTGCTTCCTCAGCCCCGCTGAGAATCGTCACTTCGAGACCAGTCTGTTCCTCAACAGCTTTTACAAATAGAGGGCCGTTGTGGGCCTCTCTTACCACGGCTGTGGCACCAGCCAGACAGTGCTTCGCCCCCTCTTCTCTCATGAAGGTTGCGTACTGTCGCAACGCCTCGATACTGCGGTGAATTGCCTCGGGCTGCAGCCTTTTCCCGGGGAGGAAATGTTCCCCAAGCCGAGTGATGCGTCTTTCCAGCCGTACGGCTCGAACTCTGCCGCCGCGGGTCTTTTCAGCAATGAGCAGCCGCAGGGTGTTGGAGCCAATGTCTATGGAGGCAAACCTCTGCATTCAGTCAGCGCAATCTCCCTTGCCCGGCTTGAAATTAATTTCAATAACAGAACTGCTTTACTATTTCAAGGTGGGCGGTTATCAGTTGATGGTTGGTGCTGGAAAAGGGACTGGAAGACGAAACAGGACCAAATTCTTTATGAAGACTTGAAAGGCGAAACCCGCAACTCGTAAGAAAAAGGGGTCCCCGAGAAGGGACCCCTTTGCTCACTTTATTAGCTGTGTTTAGAAGCGATAGGTAATATTGAGGGCAAAGATGTGGGCGTCCACATCCTTGAATTTGCCCTCCAGCGGAGGCGGTGCGAATGGCCCCAGTATGGGCTCGAGTTGCTCGCTCAGGTATTCTCCGGCGGTTTTGCCGAGCTTGCGATTCTCATCGTCCAGGTAGTTGTAGGCAAAATCCAGATCGATCTTTTTATAGTGGCCGCTGAAGCCCACGGTATAGATCCACCTGTCACCAGAAGGAATGCGCGGGCTGAGTGCTTTATCAGGGATCGGGCTCTCGTCATAGATGAGCCCGGCTCGAACATCGAAGTACTCGTTCACCCTGTACTGCGTCCCGAAACGGTACGCCCAGGCATCATGATAGTTTTCCGTTACCTGCAGACTGGTCTTGCCGCCAATCAGGTCGTCAAAATCCGCTGAAAGATCACTGAAAGAGGACCAGTTTGTCCAGTGGGTGTCGAATTCAAGAGTCAGGGGGCCCCATGACCAGGCAAGTCCGAGATAGCCGATGGCAGGTGTCTTGAAGGAAGTTCTCAGGTTAGTATTGAAAAATACTCCCGGGACCTGCGGGCTGAACTTGAGATCCCCGTCGGAGATGGTGTGATTCACCTGGCTTCGATAAGAAGCCCCAAACTTGAAATTGTACGGGAGCTCAACCAGCAGACCCACGTTCCAGCCGCCGCCCCAGTCGTCGCCTTTGAACTTGGTATCCAGCTCAGTAACCTCTCCTGTCACAGGATTAAAATTTGCGAACTGCTTGCTCTTCAATTCGAATTCAAAGTACTGCAGCACGGCGCCGAAGCCAACGCTGACCCGATCCCACGGTTTGAAAGCGATCACCGGATTGATGGAAGCCGTCTTCAGTTCAGAATCCGTGCCTCCAGGGATGAAGCGGCCCGGCCAGCTTTTTGGCCACTCGGTGCGCAAGCCCCAGTTGGCGAACACTCCCAGTCCGAAACTGAGGCGGTCATTGTACTGCTGGGTAAAGTAGGCATTGGGAACGAAAAAGGTGTGGTTTCTCAGATTGGTTTTGTCACCGGAGGAGGTACCATAAAAAACTGGATCATCGGTGCTGCTTTCAAATTTGGCATCCGGGCTTATGGCGCTCATTCCCAGAGATACCTGGCTCCCACTGAGCTGGGTGATGCCCGCAGGGTTGAAGTACACAGCTGTAGGGTCGTCGGCCTGGGCAACAAAGGCGCCGCCCATGCCAAGGGCCTTGGCCCCCTGCTCATTGATGGCAAAGCCGTTTGCGAAAGCGAGGGTTGGACAGACAATCATAATCAAGATCCCCAGCACGCCTGCAATCCATTTTCCTCTCATGTGCTTTCTCCTTTCTCCCCAGGGTTCAACAAGTTAATTTGCAAGTTTTATTGCAAAAAACGAACCATAGCCAGAATATTCCGGGACGTCTGCCGCTGATGCACGACTTTGGGGTTCGGAGGATGTGGCTCTGCACTACCCTCATGACTGCTACCTGAATAGAGCGTCTTGCTAAATAAAAAACCGTAAAGGGACAGTGTTGGAACAATGACACGGTAAGGCAGGTTTCAATCGCTTTTTCGCATACCAGATAGTTCCAGGAATGTCAAGGAGATTACTAATGAAAATAACAGGGTAAAATGGTTTACAGTAGACAAATTATCTCATCTTTTCTTGATTATTTTCAGCCAATCGTAATATACCTGCTCTATGATCCCCGAAATTATTTCCACAAATTGAATGTCTAGCCATTGGTCCGCTGGTCTACGATCCGACCCAGATGCTCTCGACAGGCTGCCATGCTCATTGATTCCACCAGGCGGACCCGGGCAGGTATTCCCAGCCTCTGTTCCAGCTCCTGCCGCATACGGTGCACCAGCTGCTCCAGAACCTTTATCTCATCAGAAAAATTGTCCTCATCCACCTCAATCCAGATCTCCAGCAGATCGAGCTCTTCCTGGCGCCGGACGAATCCCACATATGATGTCTTTTTCCCCTGGACCAGCTGCGAAATAATGCCTTCAATCAGACGTGGATGGATCTTTACTCCCCGAATGACCAGCTGGCTGTCAGTACGGCCGCGGCCCTGCCGCAATCTGGCAAATACCCTGCCGCAGTTGCAGCTCTCCATTGTTATGCTGCCCCTGTCTCCAGTGCGAAAACGAACAAGGGGATATGCCTGGGCTGTAAGGGTTGTCAGCACTACTTCGCCGTTTTGTTCGGCTGGTAAGACGGCGCCGCTTTCTGGATCGATTATCTCCACAACGAAGTGGTCTTCGTTGATGTGCAAGCCGTCGTGTTCATTGCACTCATAGGCGATGCCAGGACCTGGAACCTCGCTGAGACCATAAGCTGTGTGAATATTGATGTGCAGTGAGTCTGCCAGGAAGGTCCGGGTCTTCTGGCTGAGCGTTTCTCCGAGAAGAACTGCCCGTTTGAGAGACAGGGCATTCGGATTGATGCCCATGCGGGTCATTTCTCGAATAATTTGCCTCAAATAAGAAGGAGTGGAGACAAGCACCGAGGTCTTATAGTCGTTCATGACCATAATCTGTTTGGGTATCTCCATTACGGTCATAGGTATCACAGAGGCTTGCATGGCCTCGGCCCCATCTTTGAATTCTCTGGCCCAATCTGCCAGACCAGGATCAAAACAGATCTGGATTATATCTTCAGGGCCCACCCCTGCTCCGCAGAGACAACGGGCCACAAGTTCCTTCCAAACTTTGAGGTCTTTCCTGGTATAGCCACTCACTGTTGGCCGCACATCCGTGCCGGTGGTGCTGTGTATCCGCACTATATCCCGCAACGGTACTGCAAAGAGCCCGTAAGGATAGTTCATACTGAGATCGTCCCGGCTGGTAAGGGGAAGGCGGCTCAGATCTTCCAGGCTGCGGAAGTGCGAAGGTTCAACTCCCACCTGCTCGAAGCGATTATGATAGAAAGGAACGTTTCTGTATGCCCTGTTCAGCGTTGCCTGCAGTCGTTCCAGTTGCAGTTGCACCAGATCTTCTCTGGGCTGGCATTCCATTTGTTTATTCCACATAGGCACCTTGTCACCTTCCTTCTGCAAACTCCCTGTAGTCTTTGCCCAGGTAGGCCCTCTTCACCTCACTGTCCTCCAACAGTTCCGAACCGGTTCCTTCCAGAATCACCCTTCCTGTCTCCAGGACATAACCCCGATCTGCAATATTCAAGGCGGCCCGGGCATTCTGTTCCACAATCAGGATGGTGATTCCCTCATCACGCAAGCGCACGATCGTTCGCAGTATCTCTGCAGTCACCAGGGGGGCCAGTCCCATAGATGGCTCATCCAACAGAAGCATTTTAGGCCGGGCCATGAGCGCTCTGCTGATGGCAAGCATCTGTTGCTCTCCCCCAGAAAGGGTGCCCGAGACCTGATCTCTTCTCTCGGCAAGAGTGGGGAACAGAGTGAACACCATATCCAGATCCTCAAAGATCCTCGCTTTGTCTCGCTTCTTGAAGCGCACATAGGCGCCAAGCTCCAGGTTTTCCAGCACAGTCAAAGGATGGAAGATAAGTCTGCCCTCCGGCACCTGGCTTATGCCCAGCCGCACCACACTCTCAGGGGAGCGATTGTTGAGGCGAATCCCTTCGAAGAAGATATCCCCATGAGTCGGCGTGAGAATGCCAGAAATACTGTTCAGTATGGTACTCTTGCCAGCACCGTTGGCTCCAATGAGCGCCACGATCTCACCCGGCCTGACAGAAAGAGAAATATTGTCCAGAGCCCTAATGCGGCCGTAGAAGGTCTGCAGATTTCGAATCCTAAGCAACTGGCTCCTCTCCAAGATATGCGGCAATTACCTCAGGGTGCTGTTGGATTTCACGGGGACTTCCCTCGGCCAGCTTGCGGCCATAGTCCATTACCATTATCTCGTCACAGATATCCATGGTGAGGCTCATATCATGCTCCACCAGCAAAATGGTAATTCCCCTCTGGCGTATACGCAGCAGCAGGCGGCCAAGGTCTGCAGTTTCGGCCGCATTCAAACCGGAGGCTGGTTCATCCAGCAGCAGAAGTTTGGGACCAACTGCCAGGGCCCTGGCAATCTCCAGCTTGCGCTGCAGACCAAAGGGTAAAGAGCCACTGGCCAGGTCTGCTTTTTCTGCCAGTTTGATGAACTCGAGGATCTCCAGAGCCTGCTGGCGAATATGCTTCTCTTCCCGGCGTGCGCTCGGCAGTCGGAAGGCAGCTCCAAGAAATCCCACCCTCGTTCGAGGGTGAAGCCCCACCATGACGTTTTCGAGCACACTCATGTGTTCAAACAACTCAACATTCTGAAACGTCCGCGCAATGCCGTATTCGGCGACTTTGTAGGGTGCCAGTCCTTCGAGACTTCTGCCACAGAAGTAGACCTTGCCCTTGTCCGCGGGATAGACTCCGGTGAACAGGTTGAATAGAGTGGTCTTGCCAGCGCCGTTCGGACCTATAACCCCTTTTATCTGCCCACTATAGACAGAAAAAGTGACATCGTACACCGCCTGTACACCGCCGAATGACTTGCACAACTGTTCTGTCTGCAGCAGCACCTGTTCCTGGTGTTCTCGTTCCATGGCGCCAATCCCCTCCTCAACCGTCAGAGCGGCCCGCCGTTGCCGCGCTCTGCTGCAGGCGGCGTCTACCAACAAGATCTAGCACTCCCCTGGTGAGCCCCTGGGGCATGAAAATCATCACCACCATGAGGATAGTACCGAAGATGATAATGTCGTAGTCGTGAAATACCGCCAGCACCTCGGGCAGCACTGTCAGGGTGGCCGCCCCCAGGATGGCGCCCCAGATGCTGGCCATACCGCCAATTACCACCATAGTGACCAGCTTGATGGAGAACATGAAATCGAAGGAGCTCGGGCTTATAAAGGTAACAAAATGGGCATAGAGGCTGCCTGCCACTGAAGCGTACACAGCGCTCAATACGAACACCCAGATCTTCAACTGTGCCGTTGCCACCCCGGAGGCCGCAGCTGCGGTCTCACTATCATGAATTGCGCGCAAAGCCCTTCCCACCCGGGAGTCCACTATATTGAGACTGAGGCTGATGGCACCGAGCACCACTGCCCACACCAGGTAGTAGTAGGACCAGGGGTCGTCGAGTACCAAGCCTCCCAACCGCAGGGAGGGTATACCTACCAGACCTGAAGGGCCGCCAGTGAGCCAGGTGAACTCTTTGAAGCAAATGTGGACGATGATGCCGAAGCCTAGAGTGGCCATGGCCAGGTAATAACCAGTAAGCTTTAGTGTGGGGATACCCACGAGCAGGGCCACCGTGACTGTCACTGCCACCGCAGCCAGCATGGCCAGCCACGGAGACACCTGATAGGTGGCGGAAAGAATCCCAGAAGTATAGGCCCCGAGGCCGAAAAAAGCGGCGTGCCCCAGGCTGATCTGGCCAGCGTATCCCATTAATAGATTCAGGCCAACCGCCAGCAAGGTATGAATGCCAATAAAGATGAGCACATTTAGATAATAGCGGCCTGGCAGCAGCAATGGCACTGCCGCCAGCACAACCCCGCATATGCTCACCTGCAGCCACCTGTGCTTTGCGATAATTTCCAGCCACACAACAGAGACAATGTTATTGAGGCGATTGCCTAATCGCTCGATTTTACACCCTACCTGTCTCGCCTTGGCCGAGCAAACCGCTCGGTCGGATGAACAGCATGATCAGCAGGATAGCAAAGGCAATGGCGTCCTTGAATCCGGAGCTGATGAGGCCGGCGCCCATGGCTTCCAGTATACCGAGAAGAAAACCTCCTGCAATGGATCCAGGACTGCTGCCAAGACCTCCCAGAACTGCTGCACAAAAGCCCTTGAGTCCGAGCATAGTACCCATGTCGTAGCCACACATGGTGATGGGCGCAATGACGATGCCGCCGGCCGCGCCCATGGCAGCACTCAGGCCAAAAGAGAGCAGCACCATGCGGTTTACCCCAATTCCTACCAGACAGGCACCCCTTTTGCTGAAAGAGCAGGCCCTCATAGCCTTGCCCGTGATGGTCTTTTTGTAAAAAAACTGCAAGGCAACCATTACCAGCACTGTTATGCCAAGTACCCAGAGGCTCTGAGGCGTCAGTGCGGCACCGGCGATCCTGATGGGCCTTTCACCTGTAAACGGCTGCAGCCCTAAAGAATCCTTGCCCCAGAGCATCATGGCCACGCCCCTCAGGAAAATAGAAGCGCCTACCGTAATAATTATGAGGCTGATGGCACTGGCAGACTTCACTGGTCTGATGGCCAGCCGCTCCAGCACCATACCCACCAGTGTCACCACTGACACTGCCAGAATAAAACACAGCCACACAGGCAAGCCGTTGACTCCACTGAGGGTGATCATCACCATGGCCCCCAACATGACAAATTCGCCCTGGGCGAAATTTATCACCTCGGTGGCATTGTAGATGACGGTAAAACCGAGAGCAATCACGGCGTAAATAGCGCCGTTGGTGATGCCCGAGATGAAATATTGCAGGATTTGGCTGCCGAGATCCATTGCTGAGGTTCACTCCTCTGCTAGAATAGATTTGAGCGGCTGCTGAGAGCCGCTCTTCTCACTTGCCTGCAGAAATGCCCTTATTTAATAATCTGCCAATTACCCTGGACAATTTTTACCATGACAAAGGCTTCATCCTTGTTCAAGCCGTTGTGATCCTTGGGAGAAAAGCGGAAGATCCCACTGATTCCGACATAATCTGTGATTTTTTCGATTTCATCACGCAACCGGGCCCTGTCAGCGCCTGACACTTTCAAGGCCTGTGCCAGTATCTGCAGGCCGTCCCAGGCGTAGCCGCCAAAGCCCGAGACAGCACTATTATATTTCGCTTCATATTCAGAGATATACTGGAGCAGCACCGCTTTCTGAGGATCATTGTCAGGAAGACTTCCAGCCACCAGAATTTTGCCGGTGGGCAGGATAATTCCCTCGGAAGCCTTGCCCGCAAGTTCTATAAACTTCTTCGAGGCCACACCATGGCTCTGGTAGAGTGGAATGTCCATGCCAAGTTGCTTCATATTTTTGGCCACTACTGCGGGACCTGGATTCGTTCCCCAACAAATAATGGCCTCTGGCTTGAGCCCGCGGATCTTGGTCAACTGCGGCGTCATGTCAGTATCTTTCGGTCCAAACCTTTCGTCAGCCACGATCTGGTAGCCGTAATCGGCGGCCTGCTGGAGCAATTGTTGTCTGCCGCTGTCACCGAAGGCGTTGCTGACAGTAAGAATGGCGATTTTCTTGGCGCCCTGCCCCTTGAGATAGTCGTAGATCTTGGACACTGCCATCACATCGGTCTGCGGCGTCTTGAAAACCCACTTTTTTACCGGCGTAGTAATTTTCACAGAAGCAGCGCAGGAAATGAGAGGCACCTGAGCCTTCTCGACAATCGGCACCACTGCCAGGGTCGTGCCGCTGCGCGAAGGTCCCACAATGGCAAGCACCTTATCTTTTTCTATCAGCTTGTTGGCGTTGAGCACTGCCTTTGTTGCATCACCCTCAGTGTCGTAAATGATCACCTCTAACGGATGACCATTGATGCCCCCGGCAGCGTTTATCTTTTCGGCCAGCAGCAGCATAGAATTGCGCTCCGGTTCCCCCAGAAAGGATGCAGGTCCTGTAATGGCAAAAATTCCACCAATCCTGTACGGAGCCTTGGCCTCCTTTTTTTTGGCACAGCCGGTTGGCAGCAGGAGCAGTGCCGCCAAAATACTCAACCATATCTTCCAAACTCTCAATCGCCCTAACTTCATAACCCCCTCCCTTTCTTTTCCAGCAAATCCATCTCTCTTCTTCTCCTGGGCACCCCTCATTTACTGCAAGTTCTCTGTAGACGGCACGGCAGAAAGACTCCCCATCCTTTACCCTCTGGCGGCACTTTTCCTTTGCTGCCCGCCGTCTTCCCTTCCTTGCGTCCCCGAGGAAAACCTGCCGGCGCCTTACATGCTGTACAGTTTCTTGCCTTCTATGACCGTAACTCCGTTTCGCCTGAGGACATCCACTGCCGCGTCTATGTCATCGAAACGGAAAATGAGCACTGCATTCTGGCCGCTTTGCTGGACAAAGGCGTACATGTATTCCACATTGATGTGGGCCTCGAACAGTATCTGCAAGATCTTGTTGAGTCCACCAGGTTTGTCTTCGACCTCCACAGCCACCACTTCGGTTCTGCCGACTGTGAAGCCATGCTCCTTGAGTATCTCTTTTGCCTTCTCGTGATCGTTGACAATGAGCCTGAGAATGCCAAAGTCGGAAGTATCAGCCAGTGAAAGGGCGCGGATATTTATATTGCCCTGTCCAAGGATGCGGGTTACTTCGGCAAGCCTCCCTGCTTTGTTCTCGAGGAATATCGAAATTTGTTCAACTCTCATAATCTCCTCCTTTGTCCTGGTGCTGGCAAACCAGTTGTCTATGCAGCTAGCCCTAGAGCCTGGTTGGAAGTCGTCCTGGCCAGCTTTTTCAGGCAGGCGACTGTATTGTCAACACCCACGGGACGCTACAGGCTGACTACCGGGATTGAACACTTTCAAATCTGGCGCTTGTCAATGACCCGTACAGCCTTACCCTCACTCCGCTGGATGGTCTTGGGCTCCACCAGTTTTACTCTGGCAGACACTCCCAACATCTCTTTGATATTCTTCTCAAGACCGCGCTCCATGTTCTGCAGGTTTTTGATTTCGTCAGAAAATATTTTCTCGTTCACTTCCACCATGACTGTAAGATTGTCCATGCTCCCCTCACGATCCACTACCAGTTGGTAGTGCGGCTCGATGCCTTCGGTTTCCATAATGATGCTTTCGATCTGGGAGGGAAACACATTGACGCCCCGAATGATCAACATGTCATCGCTGCGGCCCTGCACTCTACCCATACGGACCATGGTGCGGCCGCAGCGGCATGGCTCAGGATACAACACACTGATGTCCCTGGTTCGATAACGGATGACCGGAAACGCTTCTTTGGTGATGGTAGTGAAAACCAGTTCGCCTACAGTCCCATACGGCAGTACTTCTTCTGTGTCCGGATCGATGATCTCCGGGATAAAATGGTCCTCAAAAATGTGCAAACCACTCTGTGCCTCGATACATTCCACTGAGACTCCAGGGCCAATAATCTCACTGAGTCCATAGATGTCTACTGCTTTCAAATTGAGCTTGCGCTCTATTTCCTGGCGCATGGTCTCGGACCAGGGTTCAGCTCCGAAAATTCCCGCCTTGAACTTGAGCTGTCGAAAATCGATCCCCATCTCTTCTGCCACCTCGGCAATGTAGAGGGCATAGGAAGGCGTGCAGGTGAGTATGGTAGGACCGAAATCCTTCATGATCATTACCTGGCGTTTGGTATTGCCACCGGAGATAGGAATGACCGAGGCCCCGAGCTTCTCTGCGCCGTAGTGAAAGCCCAATCCTCCAGTAAAGAGTCCATAGCCATAAGCATTGTGAATGATATCCCCCTTGGTGGCGCCTCCTGCCATGAGAGTCCGGGCCATGAGCTCGGACCAGGTTTGCACATCCCTGGCAGTGTAGCCCACCACCGTTGGCTTGCCAGTGGTGCCAGAAGAGGCGTGAATCCGCACCACATTGTCCATGGGCACCGAGAACATGCCAAAAGGATAATTCTGCCGCAGATCCTCTTTGTAGGTGAAGGGAAGCTTGCCAAGATCCTCCAGAGACTGGATATGCTCCGGCTTGACCCCGGCTTCGTCAAATCGCTTGCGGTAAAACGGCACGGTGTTGTAGACTCTCGAGACCGTGTTCTGCAGCCTCCGCAGCTGGATGGCTTCCAGCGCCTCCCTCGGCATTGTTTCGTACTCTTCGTTGTAGATCATAGGCCCTCCTCCTCGTGCAAATTAATAAGCCTGTCAGACAGACAGCGCAATGGGGCTGAGCAGCTTGCAGAAAGCCGCCCGCCATGGCTGCCGCCTTGCACACCCATGTTTTCTATAGTCACACTCATATGGCCTGATTTGTCGAAAACTGGCATCTCTATCACCGCCACTGCTTCTGTCCCTTCCCAGGATGTCGCCAGAATTCATTCGCCCACAGAGGATCGTAGATGCGCCTAACTCCATGCACAACAACCATGGGGGCATATTCCTCCTCGGAGGCTTCGTGATACAACCTGTCCACTGTCATAAGGGTGCCGAGCAAGAAGCCGTGCTTCTCGAATGCCTGCCTGCTGTAAGCCGAGCAGGTAGGATAGCTGGGGCAGCGATTGCCATCTACTGGTGATATAACCTTTTGAAAGAATCTGACCAGGGAGGAAAAGAACTTGGCAGGCAGGGACCATGCTGGCCGCATCTGCTGCCCGCTTCTACTGTGAACAACTTCACTTTGTTGGCTCCACGGCCCTCTCATAGTGTCAGCCGTGGCCACATCAGTTGCTGCCTGAATCGAGAGGACAGCCAAAACCAAGATCAGCATCAGCCACAACCGTCCCGGAGCTGTCATTGTCAGCCTCCTTAAAATGAATAACTGAAAGCCACCAGCCACGACTCACCGCCCCTGATCTGGAGACCCAGGCGTTCGAAGGGCACCAGCCTCTGACGGATTCGCAGTTGCTGACGATCATTGAACTTGTGGGCCACGTTCACCGCACTGAAGATGTTGCCCGCGTAGAAGGCCAGGGTAACCAGGCCCAGACCGATTCCCAGTTCCTGATGGCCCTGCCTGAAGGCTTCCCAGGTAGCCAGGCCAAAGCCGCCTGTATAAAGAAAGGCCAGCAGGCCGTCTTTGGGTCGCTCACAGTACAGGTGGCCTGAACCCGGGACAAGAGCGGCCATAATGCCGGCGCCAGTGGGACTCTTTCGCTTCATCTGCGAAGCTTCGTGCAAGACTTTTTGTAGACTTTGCCCTCTGTCAAACAGTGGACTGCGGCTGCCTATTTCGGCCAGAGCCCTCTGCGCCTCTGGCCAGCGACTTTCCCTGGCATAGGTAAGCGCTGTCAGATACCAGGCTTCTGAAGAAATCTCCTCGTCCGTGCTGGAGTCAATGACCATGTGCAGTTCCTGCCTGGCCGCCTCGCCTTGCTGCAGTTCCATGAAACATCGGGCTTTGAGGAAATACCCCTGCCAGCGCAATGGCTGCTCACCATAAGCAAGCAGGAACTGTTCCACTGCTGTCAGGGCCTGCTGCCATTTTCCCCCGCCATAATAGCATTCAGCTATGCGCAAAGAAGCATGGGGTGCCCGGGGATGCTGGGGTGCAAGAAAAAGAAAACGCTGGTATTCGCTGATGGCTCGGTAGTATTCCTCTTTAGAAAAAAGGTGGTCGGCAAATTGCAGAATCTTATCAGCTGCAAGATTTGTCCTCCCTTGCGAAGAAGCTGCCCACGACGGGGAAACCCAAAGGGAAACAAGAAGGCAGCTGATCAGCATTGTCGCCAGCAGTGGGCTGCTCGACCGTCTCAAACCACCGTCTTCAGGGAACGCAGCAAGCAACAGCATCTTTTCCCTCACCGCCATCCTCGGTTTCATCTGCTGCCTGTGAACGAAAAAACCGCAGATTCTGGCGAACCCACGGCCTGCAAACAAAAAAGCCATGAGCCCGTTGTCGTCCGCCCATGGCCTTCGATGTCCGTTTTCCTGCTACCGGCCTCCTCTTACAACCAGCGGGCGGACTTCTAAAAAAAGAAGCCGCCAAAAAGGAAGTGAATGCGGAAACCGACGAAACTCTCTCGCATGGCATCCTCCCGCTCTTGTTGCCTAGGCAGGGTATAAGAGATCAATCTCCTTGTCAAGTTCATTTTCGCTGGGTTTCCACGCCTGAACGTCTCTTGCCTGGAGACGACTACAGCAGGAAAAGCGCCCTTCAACTCCACTTTCCAGAACCAGGCAACAGGGCTTGCCACAGGTCCGCTACCCTTTTTCAGGCGAAATTCCCTCGAGCCGCCACTGCTCCAGTTTGGTCTTCAGTACGGGACTCAGGGATGACCCCGGATTCTCATTGAGATAGGTTTCGTAGTACCCCATTGCCTTGTTGCGGTTTCCCATGGCCTCATACACTCTGCCGAGACAAAGCTCGGCATCGGTCTGGTAGGCTGGTTTTCCTTCCTGGAGCAACCTCTGGTAGACAGCCAGGGCCTCGGACCACTCCTCCATGGCCTCGTAGGTCGCCCCCAGGCTTGCCAGGACGTTTTCGTAAAGCGGATCCTGGCGAGCAATTTTCTGCAGGGCATCCTTATAGGCTGCCACAGCCTTGGCAAAGTCGCCTTTCTGATAGTAGGCATTGCCCAGATCCACCGTGGCTGTGAGGGCAACGCCTGTTGAGCCAAAATTTTTCACTGTCTCTTCCAGCTTGGCAATGGCTCTGTCTATGTCTCCTTTGCCTCCATTCGCCTGGCGGGCGTTCTGCAAGTAGGCCACGGCTTGGGTGTAGACCTCCCTTGCTCTGGCTTCTCGCTGATTGCGGTAGTAAAGAAAACCCGAGACCACCAGAAAGATTATGAGAACTCCTGCTGCCAGCTTGATGGCGCTCTGTTTGTTCGCCACACACCAGTTAATGATTTTCTGGCCGAAGCTGATGAATTCGTCCGGTTTCTTGAGATCTTTCTTCTTTATTTTTTTTCTCGCCAATACTTTCTCCTGGTGCAACGCCAAGCCCTGCGGTACGGGCTATCCTTTTATTTTCCCAAGAGTTATGGGACCCTCACCTATGGCTCTGGCTAATTAGCAGGAATGCCTTCTACTGTCAAGCCAACCGCAAACTGTTGCAGACCGCAGGTCAACCCTGGCGCAGCAACATGCTCCCTACCACATTCACCAGGGCCCAAATAACATCCAGAGGCAGATGATGCTCCACTGAACTGTCGAAGGTCACTACCAGCCGCGCCGAGAACTCTTCATCCGCGGTCCAGAGAATGTAACCCAGGGGAATCCTCGGCAGAGGCCACAGTCTGAAAGAAACATCGCCAAAATCCATGCTGCTGCCGCCCAGTCTCCGCCCTGCCCGCAAGAATGCCTCGGCGTTAGAGCCGAATTTTTGCAGCAATGGTTCCGTGAACAAGACGTGCGGGCCGCGAAAGAAAAACGAGCCGCCCCGAATCTCGCTTGCTGTCACCAGTCGACCGGAAAGGGGCGCCGGCCGGGCGCGAAGGAGATAAGTAAGTAACACGAGATATAATTGAAAAGTAGGCTCATGCAGGGTTGAGCAAGACCATTCAATGTAACGCCGTTCCGGGTAAACTGCACAACTCTGATGCAGAAAGGGAACCACATAACAGCGCAAACTATCCTGGTAGCGCACCAGAGCCCTCTGACAGACATCCTGCACCTCGAGCTGACAGAGCTCCTCCCAGAGTTTACTATCGATATCTTTGGGATCCTCGTAAATGCCTCGGGGCTTTTCAGTTACATTCGTTGGCGTCATGTGGCCGCTCGCCTGTTGTGTCCCCAGAATCGTGTCATTCCGCCTGTGGATGGCGTCTGGCGGCAAACCCTTCCTCTCGGGGACTTTTTCAGCTGTTTTCTGGAGGAGACTCTTCCTCTGTGCTTTCGAGTACCTTCCTGATCAGGGCGCGGGCCGCCTCTTCTGTCTCCTCGGGAACCAGCAAGGCCCCCCAGCCCATCTGCGGTACGAAAAGGCCGTCGTAGGCAGTTTCTTCGAATTTGCGCAGCAGCACAGGGATGCCGTCTTGCTGCAGAGCCTGACAGAGGAGATCTGCCTCGAAACGATTCTCCACCGTGTGGACTCTCACCAGGCGGTCCCGCTCATTACTTCCAAAAGCAACCATGTCAACCCTTCTTTTCTCGAGCAATACGGCATGTCTAGCGAAAACGCTCTTCCCTCCAGGGATCAGCAGATGAGCTGTATCCAGCCCGCTCCCAGTAGCCTGGTTCATCCTGCCGGCTGAACTTTATGCCCTCGAGCCACTTGGCACTCTTGTAAAAGTAAAGGTCAGGCACCAGCGCCCGCACCGGCGCCCCGTGTGCCCTGGACAGTTTCCGCCGAAAGTAACTGTGGGCCACCATCACCTGCGGCTTGCGGGCCTCTTCCAGGGAGATGTTGCTGCTATAGCCTGCCGCTGCTTCGAAAATTACGTAGCGAGCCTCGTCCTTGACCCCCACCACCTCCATGATAGTGCGCAACAGCACCCCAGTCCACTCTGAATCAAGGAGACTCCAACCCGTCACACAGTGGACGTCACAGGTGACATGTGCCTGTTCTAATTTCATAAGATCTTCGAAAGAGAAAGTGCAGGGATTGTGGACTTCTCCGTGAAGGCGCATTTTCCAGTCCTTTTCTGTGGCCCGCCCTGCCTGCCCCCCCATATCGATGAGCCTTTTCACCGCCTGCTGATTGGGAGGCAGGCGGGGTCTGCCGTCTGGACGCAGCTCAGCTGCCAGGGCACTATTCTCAACATTGCTCAACCTGACATAGAACCCGGGCAGGCCGATGCTGACCAGGGCGCCACCAGTTGTTGCCAGAAATGTACGTCTCGTTATTAACCTTTTTCTATTCATTCAAAGAAGTCCCTCCAGCGACCAAATTGACCGCTCTGGCCCTGGCGGGAAGATACATACATTGCTGGAAGGATAATGCCTTCAAATATCCCCGCCATATTCGCCAAAAAGCTCAACCGCCTGCCTAACCACACGCGGATCGTCGTAATCCATGAAGGTGCCGCTCCAGGCCTTCGGCGCGTACAGGCAGAGCCAGGCAATGGAGCGTCCAGGTATGGCAGGATGCTCCAGCTTTCCTTGCTCTTTGAGACTCTGATAATAAGACACCTGCTCCGCTGGCATGGCTGCAGATCCCTTGCTGCGAATAAGCGCCTGCATGTCCGTGTCTACCACACCCGGCCGCACGGCGATACTGGTGATCCCAGGCTCCTCCACTGCCAGCACCCTGGTTAGCTGGTTGAGGCCTGCTTTGGCAGCGCAATAGGCACTGGCAGCCTGAATGGCTGTCACCGCCGCGCCGCTGCTCACATTAATAATCCGGCCCTGCTGCCGCCGCAGCTCTGGTATGGCAGCCCTGCTCAGATAAAAGGGGGCCAGCAGATTGACTTCAATATTGTATCGCCAGGATGTTGCTTCAGCAGAGGCAGCAAATGCCAGCGGCTCCACCACGGCAGCATTGTTTACCAGGGCGTCGATTCTGCAAAAATGATGCAAAGTAAGTTCAACGGCCTGCAAGCAGTTCTCCACCACGGCCACATCTGCTGCAAATGGCAGCGGCCGTCCTCCCAGCCGCTCGACCTCCCTGGCAACATGGTGGAGCTGCTCTGCAGATCTGGCTATCAGGGTCATGGCTGCGCCCACTTTGGCCAGCCAGCGCGCCACCCACGCCCCCACACCTCGCGATGCTCCAGTTATAATGACAACAGAGTTTTCAGCCATTCCCTCACCTGCCAGCGAAAATGATCTCCGGCCAATATCTTATCCGCAATCAGACAAAAATCTCTGTCTGGGGTTGTTCCTTGAAAAAGGCTTCCCTCTCCCTTATTCGCTGCCAGAGCTCGCTGAGATCGGCCTTTATCGCTCCTTCAGGGCAAACTCTCATACAACTGAAACAATAGAGGCAGCCTTCCTTGAACACCGGGTACGGCGCCAGAGTCACAGCCTTGGTGGGGCAGACTTCTGCGCAGATTTGGCACTGGGTGCATATCTCCTCGTCGAGTTCTCGAGCCGGCATGTACGCCTTGGCAGCTTGCAGGCTAACTTTTTCCATTTCAGTGTGAACTTCTTTGCTCTGGTATGCCAGCCGGGCCAGCTCCATCTCTTTTCTCTCAGCAGCCTGGATTTTGCGGCAGACCTCATCGACGAGTTGTTCAATCATTCTGTCATCTTCCGAGTTCGGGTGGCCCTCCCCTAGAGGATCTTTCAGTTGCCACATGAGAGAATGAACAGCCAGAACCTTGGCAGCAGCAACAATCTTGAACCCTTTCCTGGAAAGCTCCCTTGCCATCTCGTAGAGGGCAATGCCGCTGGTGGCACCACCCCAGGTGATAAAGGGCACTGCATATGATACAGCAACACTGGGCAAGCTCGAAATGAACTCCATAACAGGCGGCGCTGCATGCGACACATATACGGGAGAGCCCACAATCAGACAACAGTCATTTGCCCGCAGCTGTATCTGCCTGGAAATGGTCAGGCAGAGGTCCCTGTCTCTTGCCAGATCATACAGGAACGGCTGCAACCCTATTGCAGCAAAACGTTTCTCCATTACTTCCGCCACATGGCGGGTGGAGCCGGCAGCCGAAAAGTAGATTATGTATACCTCTGTGCTATCTGACATAATTAGTCCGCAACACTCTTTATGCAAATTGCGGCTGGCCTTCTTTTCGCTGCCGCTTGATGGCAAAACGAAAGTGCACCCCTTTCACTAGCCGATTGCTGGCGGCTAATCTGAAGGCTGAGCCAGCGAGTCCATAATAAACTACGTTGCTCCTCTTCACTCGCTCAAGAAGAGCGGTCTGAATGTAGACAGGATACTTTTTGTTGCCATGGGTGGTTTTCTCGAAAATGGTTGGGGCCTGTTGCAGAGACCTGATTGGTTTCGTTTCAGAGATATGAAACATGCACGATGTGTCTCTGAGGATCTCTCTGCTCAGGCAGCCGCAGTTCAGACAGCGAGCCACCTTTCCGGCAATCTGGCTGTCATGGCTGAAACATCTTGCGGAAATGGTAATAATCGCCATACCGCCCTGGCCGTCAAATTTATCGAAGCTGCCAGGTTGTGCTATATATCATAACCCAAGACTCTGGAGAATCGAAACAAGTGCTGCAGCCTCGTTTCACCTCGGTTGTGAAACGATCTTCTCAGATAGCATTCAACCTAGGGTCTTGTTTCAAGACAACTACTTGACATGCAAGCATTCTTCGGTCTAGATTGCAGTTGCCTTACGAAAAAGATGTCTGCAAGAAGCCACAGACCACACGACACCATGTAATGCACGAGGCCTACCTGTTCATGACCTTGATGCTTCCTGAATCTTGCCACGGCTTTGCTGCCATGGCAGGTGTGGATATCACTCCTAATCTCACAACGTACACTCTTGCAAGCCCCCAGCATTACAGGAAGGAGGGACAATATGTCTTCGGAAATCACGAGGTGGAATCTGGCACGAATGCTGATAAAAGGCTTTCTTCTTGTGGTAATTGCCCTGATTATCTTCTGCAACCTTGATGGACGGTTGTATGCAGCGACTGTTGTTGTCCCTGGAGACTACGCTACCATTCAGAAGGCAGTGAACGTAGTGGAGAGTGATGCGGATCCGGGAGTAGTGATTATCAACAGCAACGGTACCTTTGATGAAAGCGTCTACATAACAGAGAGCGTTACCATCATGGCCGGGAACGGCTTTACCCCCACCATAGAAAAGACCACTGGTGCTCTCCCTCCAATAAGAATTTATGCGAACCGGAATTCTGACACAACGATCACTTTAGAGGGGTTGAACATCAATGCTTATGGAGGTTCTGGACCTCCTGACTCAGACGTAAGTGAAGATGTAATAATAGCAAATGATTCCAGCAGCAACACTCTCGATGTATCATTGAATAAACTGAGAATAACTGGAGACCAGATTCAAAGCGCCGTGTCAATCGCCAGCGCCGTTATGGCAGGTAATATAACACTGACCATTTCGGATAGCTTTATCCAGGTAATCGGTAAGCCAGCTGGAAGTCCAGTATGTCTTCGCCTTGATCCGGATGATTACGATTTGAATGTCATACTCGAAAACAATACCTTTCGCTTTGCAGTTGCTGGCGGGGTCAGTATAGAATCGGGAAAAGACGGCAGAACAGTATCTGTCACTGCAGACTCCAATATATTTGAAGGCTTTATAGTTGATACCACAGATCCTTTCAAAGCTGTCAATATTTCTGGATCAGGAACTACAGGAAGCGAGTCTTCTGCGACCACCACAACGCTGAAAAATAATTTTTTCATATCTGCCTCTACAGCTGTATCTGTACTTGGCTCCAAGACTCATACTCATTCACTCTATTTATACAATAACACCATATTTTCATGCAGATCCCATGGAATATATTTGAGCGCCTCTGACACTTCAGTCATAAATGCAACAATAATCAATAACATTGTTGCGGGAACATATCAGGCAGTTTGCGGCAGCGGCTACGGCATCACCCTGTACCAGGGTTCAAGCGCCACGGTAAATCTCGACAACGACTATAATTTGCTGTTTGACAATGTGGCCGGCGATTATTCCGGTGTTACTGCCGGTGGGCATTCCTTGCATGCCGATCCTGGATTTGCCAATGCTGACTCCCTCAATCTGCGATTGCGGCCGAGCTCTGCGGCAATTGATGCGGGCATTTGTGGCAAATGGATTAGTATACCTCCTTCGTTGTACTTCTACTCCAGAATTGCACCCCTGGATGATTTCGAAGGCGATCCCAGACCGGCTGGCTTCGCTTTGCTAGGCTGTGACATTGGCGCGGACGAATTCAATCCTGGGCGGGCGGCGATTCCTGCCGTTAATTTTCTGTTGTCCGATTAGGGTGCTTGCTATATTCCTGGACCTGGCCCACCGGGTCCGCTGGCGTGAACTGAATGAGCCAAAACGATCTTACCAGCAGGCTGGCTCGTAGTGGCGCGGAAGCCATCTACCAGGCCTTCCACTATTACCACAGCACATTCAGGGCCATTACGGCGCAGGCCAAAGTTCGCTTCGATGAGCGTGACTGGCTCGGACTGCGAGCTGATGCTGCCAAGAGGCTCGAACTCTATCCGGCGGCCGTAAGCAGCATCGAGAGCAGCATCAGAAAACTATTTGGCCTGCGCTTCCAGGATACAGGTCTATGGATTGCCGCCAAAGCTGTATATGCGCATCTGGTCCGCTCCATGGATGCCTGGGAACTTGCCGAAACTTTTTTCAACTCTGTCAGCCGGCGTCTGCTCGGTACGGTTGGTGTTAATCAGCAGGTGGAGTTTGTGGACACCTGTTCTCGGACAGCATCATATCAGATTGGACACCTGCCTTATCACACCTATAAAAATTTTCCCTCAATCACTAGTCTAGTCACCGCTATACTCACAGACTATCAATTTGGAACAGCCTATGAAGATTTGCACAGGGATTGCCGCCTGGCCAGTGCAAAGATAGAAGCATATCTGAAGGCAACTGCTGCTGCTTCCATTGACCGTGTTGAGATGATCCCCTCAAGTTTTTTTCGAGTTCCCTGAAGAATTTCAGTATTTCCTGGGTCTGCAGGGATATTTGCGCCAGGTCTTCCTGGAGCATCACTCGGACCTCTTTCAGGTCCGTTTCTGGCAGCAAGTCCAGGAAAAATTGGCCGTACATGGAATACTCTGCATTCTTCCGTACGATCAGAGCAAACGCCTCAGACAGACAGAACCCGCTGGGGACCGATGCAGCTGGTGCCCCCCACCTGGGCCGTAGAGCCAGCCCTTTGCCATTGGAGACCCTGCTGCGGTGGAGTTCAAGACATGGGGCCAGCGGGCTGAAGTTCTGCCGGCCGTTTGTGCCTATGTCTCGAACTGCTCCTCCTCGGTTGAACCTTCCAGCGCCCCAGTGGAACCCTCTCCCCGAGCAATAACCTTTTGAATCTCATCATAGTAGCCTGCGCCAACAAACCCCTGATGCTTCACTGCACTGTAGCCCCAGTCCCTTGCCATCTGGAACTCATGTTCCTGCAGACGAGAGTAGGCTGCCATGCCCTCGGTCCTGTACCCATGGGCAAGTTCGAACATGGAAGCATTCAGCGTATGAAATCCTGCGAGAGTAACAAACTGAAACCTGTAGCCCATACCGCCGAGTTCTTCCTGGAACCGACGGATAGTTGCATCATCCAGGTGGCGCTTCCAGTTGAAAGAGGGAGAGCAGTTGTAAGCCATTAATTTACCAGGAAATTTTTCCTGGATAGCCTGAGCAAATTCTCTGGCCTCACCCAGGTCTGGCGTTGAAGTTTCACACCAGATTATATCAGCAAAGGGAGCATAGTTCAGAGAACGGCTGATCGCCAGCTCGAGCCCTCCCCTGACCTCGAAGTAGCCCTCGAGTGTCCTTTTGCCGGTCAAGAATGGCTGGTCCAGGGGATCGATATCGCTGCGAAGCAGATTGGCGCCATTGGCATCAGTTCTCGCAATCAGCAAGGTGGGCACTCCCAGTACGTCAGCAGCAAGTCGAGCCGCCACGAACTTCCGCAGAAACTCCGATGCCGGCGCCAGCACCTTGCCTCCCATGTGGCCACATTTTTTCAGAGATGAGATCTGATCCTCGAAGTGAACAGCTGCTGCGCCGGCCTCGATCATTGCCTTGGTCAACTCGTAAGTATTGAGCGGCCCCCCGAAACCGGCTTCTCCGTCGGCCACAATGGGGGCGAACCAGTAGATATCTCCCAGCTGCAGAGTATGTTGAATCTGATCGGCACGCAGCAGAGCATTGTTTATCCTGCGGACCAGGGCCGGACCACTGTCAGCTGGATACAGGCTCTGGTCAGGATAGGTCTGTCCTGCCCTGTTGGCATCTGCTGCAACCTGCCAGCCGCTGGCATAAATTGCTTGCAGTCCGGCAAGCACCTGTTCCACCGCCTGATTGCCGGTGAGAGCCCCAAGGGCTGGCACGTATGGCTGCGTGTGCAGCAACTGCCACAGCCTGTCGGCGCCCATCTGCGCCAGGGTGTAGTCAAGTCGAATGGAGCCCCGCAATTTCAATACCTCTTCGGCGGTGTAAGGTCGCTCCACTCCCTGCCATCGTGCCTCACTGCTCCATGCCTTCTCTAGGGCGGCAGCCTCCTTTTCCCTTCGCATCACACCTCCTCCTGCGCCTGAATTTGCTCGCCCTGTCTCAGCAGACGGCTCGAGACCGTCAAGGCCGTACTGGAGCAAATCCTCGCAGCACAACTCAGTCATCAGCTCAATAATCCCGAGAACCTAGTCCAGGTAATCATAGGCGGTCAGTGTCAACCATTCGTGCAGGTCCGGCTCGGTAATCAACCTGTCGAAGAGTTCACTGGCCAGGTCGAATTTACCTGAAGAAAACCGCTCTGAGCCGATCATCTCCCTGATCTTTGCTAATTCTTCGGGCACCAGCTGCCGGTAAAGATCATTGGTGACCTCCCTGCCATCAGTAAGCACACCGGTTGGGTGGTGTATCCACTGCCAGACCTGCGTTCTGCTGATTTCTGCAGTGGCTGCATCCTCCATCAAGTTATAGATGGGAACGCAACCGATTCCTCGAAGCCAGGCCTCCAGATATTGCAGACCCACGTTTATGTTGTGCCGGATGCCGTTTTCCGTAATTGCACCTTCCGGAACAGTGAGCAGATCTTCGGCCGTAATATGCACATCGTGCCGCTTCCTGTGAATCTGGTTCGGCTCCGGCATAATTTTGTCGAAAGTCTTCTTGGCTATCTGCACAAGACCTGGGTGAGCCACCCAGGTGCCATCGTGGCCATCGCCAGCTTCCCTTTCCTTGTCTTCGAGAACCTTGGCCAGGGCAGCCTCGTTAGCTGCCTGATCGCCTTTCACCGGAATCTGCGCCATCATACCGCCCATGGCGTGCGCTCCTCTTTTGTGGCAGGTCTGAATCAGCAGTAGAGAAGCAGAGTGCAGAAAATGGCTGGCCATGGTAACCAGACTTCTATCTGGCATGACAAAGTCAGGGTATTTACGGAATCTCTTGATAAAGCTGAAGATATAGTCCCAGCGGCCGAGATTGAGGCCTGCAGAGTGGTCGCGCATCTCGAAGAGAATTTCTTCCATTTCGAAGGCAGCCAAAATGGTCTCCAGCAGGACAGTAGCCCGGATGGTGCCCCGAGGAATTCCCAGTTCGTCCTGGGCCAGACAGAAGACGTCGTTCCAGAGCCTGGATTCCAGGTGATTTTCCAGTTTGGCAATATAGAAATACGGGCCAGTACCATTGTCTATCTGCCTCCTGGCATTGTGAAAGAAGAACAGACCAAAGTCGAAAAGTGACCCGGAAACAGGACGGCCATTTACAAGGACATGCTTCTCTGGGAGGTGCCAACCTCGCGGCCGCACCAGCAAAGTCGCCGTCTCCTCATTGAGCCTGTATTCCTTCTTGGGAGAAGAGAAGCTGATAGTGCCGGCTACTGCATCACGCAAATTGACCTGCCCCTGAACCATATTGTACCAGGTGGGCGAGTTGGCATCTTCAAAGTCTGCCATAAATACACTGGCCCCCGAGTTCAGGGCGTTGATAATCATTTTGCGCTCAGCCGGCCCGGTTATCTCCACCCGCCGGTCCTGTAAATCGTCCGGAATGGGAGCTACCTGCCAGTTCCCCTCTTTTATCTCCCTGGTATGCTCAAGAAAATCTGGCATGCTGCCCGCATCGAGTTCAGCCTGTCTTTCTTCTCTTTCTTGCAGGAGCTCCAGCCGGCGATCATCGAATTCACGATGAAGCCTGGCTACAAAGGCCAGGGCCTCTGGAGTCAAGATTTCGGCAAATTCAGGGGTGACCTGTCCAAGAATTTCCACTCCATCAGAGCCTTTACCATGTATCGCTGTATCTGCCATGATTGTAAATCTCCTTTGTCGGCAACATTATTTCCCACTGCCGACCGATGCATATTTCTACAAGATTTCATCTAGAGCTATTCGATAGTTCAAAAAATCTACCTAATCACTATAATTTAAAAAGCATCCAATATTTGTCAATACGAAAAACCATTATAATGCGATCTTGTGTTTGAGCAGGCCTTGAGAAAATACAACCCTATCCCGGCAGCAACTCGCTGGCCGCAGGGCTCCAGTTATTATTGAAATGTTGTCTAGAATTCCGGTTAATACTCCCGCCTCGAGGTAGTTGCTGGCTGCGGTAGTCTGCAAATTCATCATTACCACATGTTTGACTTGAACTCCCGGAGTTCATTGATAAATTCAACAGCGATACTCTTTCTAGCACTGTCAACTCTCTTGACAATAGCAGATCCATGCAACTCCACAGGAGCATCCTTTCCAGTAAAGTCTGGAGGCAAGAGAAAAGTAAGCTGCGTAAACTCCTCGACCTTGAAAGACGGCCAGCTGTTGGTCCTGATGCAGGCTCCGCTTTGACTCAAATTCAAAGTATTGCCTTCGAGCCACACATCTACCGCAGTACCGGGAATTCTTTTGCGGAGCTTCACCTGAAAATTTTTCCACAGTCTCTTGTGCCTGCGCTGGGTGCAAATCCTCATTATTATGTCATCTATGCTTGTGTATCGCTCCATGCTGACCTCTCCAGTGGTTTTATGGAGAACTTAAGGCATAGAATAATCAAAGGCTTGACTATAAGCGGCATTTTTTTGACTTATCGCGCCAAACTTGTTAGATAGAAGAAACTCACCAGGATATTTCTCGAGCCCACTGCATAGCCGAGGAGAGTTCAACCATGATCTGCGCAACAAATAGGGCCAGTTTATTGCTTGTACTGTGGAATATCCTGGAATCTTATGGCGTTGATGCAGACAGGCTGTTCAGCAAGGCAGGTCTGAACCCTGAAGTAATGAAGCACCCAGCAGGGAGATATAGAATACAGGAGATAGATAATCTATGGCGCCAGGCTGTGGAGATCATCGATGATCCATGTTTCGGTCTCAAGGCCGCCGAGTTGTGGCATCCTTCCAATTTTGGAGCCCTGGGCTACGCCATGCTGGCAAGCCACACTTTACGAACCTCTTTGGAGAGGATGGATCGATATTATCGTTTTCTTTCGGATAAACCGTTTATGAAGCTGGACGACACTGAAGAAGGGTTGAGGTTCACCCTGGTATCGGACCGTAGAAATGGTGACATTCCTGAACGAAGCGATGCTGCCCTGGCCGTTACTCTGAGCGTCTGCCGAGTGAACTACCTGGAAGACCTGACACCGGTGTCCGTGACCCTGAGACATTCCAGGCCTGCCTGTTCCGCAAAGTTCTTTGAGTACTTCCGCTGTCCAGTACTATTTGGAGCTCCCGCTTACAGCCTGAGATTCTCCACAGAAGTGGTTGATAAGATTCTGCCCGGCTCTAACCCTCAACTTGCCGAGCTGCATGATCAGGTAATGATCCAGTATCTCGCCCAACTTGATCAGGACCGCATTGCTGAAAAGGTCAAAGCGGTTATCATCGATCAGCTTCCTTCAGGCAGGGTTACAGACGAAACCGTATCACAGGCGCTGTACATGAGTTCCCGCAAGCTTCAACGCCAACTGCAAAGTGCGGGCACGACCTTCAATACTCTTTTGAACGAGATGCGCCAGGAGTTGGCGCAAAAGTACTTGAGTGAACAGAATACCAGTATAACCGATATTGCCTTCTTGCTGGGTTTTTCAGAATCCAGCGCCTTTTCAAGGGCATTCAGGCGTTGGCTGGGAGTTACCCCCAGTGAATTCCGGCGGTCCACCAGGATTGTCAACCCGCAGGGGCAGGTTTGAATCCTGCCCCTGTAATTGCGGTGTGACAGATTTCCTGAACATTCTTGCTCTGGTTCGGCCTCAAATCCACAGCCCTCATCGCCAACTTCACCCCATCTCCAAGAAACGCTAGGGCCGCTTCTTCTGCAGGGTGAACTGGTAACTGCCGCCGCACTGGTACCAGCCGTCGGACCAGCCCCAGACGCCGCGCCCGCTGCCGCTGTTCTCATCAGTAAATTTAATGTCCACCAGATCGCTGACATAACCGCCCCGAGACCGATATGTTGCCTGCACGTGCACTTCTCCTGGTGTTTGCGGGTTGAGCACACCTGTGTAGGGCCGCTGCACCACGTTTTCCATAATAATGATCTCATTGCCCTTCTGGGTGATGGTCAAGCGATACTCGCCAACCTCTGCCTTGCCGAGTTCTTTGCAGTGGGAAATGGATTCGGTGACATGACCTATCCAGGTGCCGCTGTAGTCCTGGGCGTAAAGAACTGAGCTAACCAGAAGCAGCAGACCGGCGAGCAGCAACGATTTCAATAACTTCATAACAATTTCCTCCTGCGTCACTTACAGTCCCTCTTGCGCGCCAGCGTCTGCCGCCCTGACCCGGCTGCTGTACCAGAAAAACGATACCACCGCCAACACCCCGGCGCCAATGCCCATGCTGGTGGCCAGAGGCAAAGGCAGGTTGAAGCCAATCCTGGAGTTGGCAATGAAGCTGATCACCACCACCGTCATGAAAATGGCCGACACAGTGGCCACCCAGTGAAATTTCTTCCTGCTCAGCAGATAGGCAGCAGCCGTCCAGAGCACCACGGTCGCCAGGGTCTGATTGGCCCAGCCGAAGTAGCGCCAGATGAGACCAAAGTCGGAAAGCGAGATCAGGAAACCGATGACAAATAAGGGAACCGCAATGATCAAACGCTTCAAACTCTGCTTCTGGGAAACTTTGAAAACGTCGGCGATGATCAGACGGGCACTCCGGAAAGCCGTATCACCAGAGGTAATCGGCAGTACCACCACCCCGAAGATGGCCAGCAGACCTCCAAAGTGCCCCAGCAAGGTGGTGGAGACCTGGTTGACCACCAGCCCGGGGCCCCCTTTGCCAAGCACCTCATTGAGCATTTCCGGGGTGCGGAAAAACGACATGGCCAGAGTGGCCCAGATCAGGGCAATGACACCTTCCGCTATCATGGAACCGTAAAACACGTTGCGCCCGTACTTTTCGTTTGGCAGGCAGCGGGCCATCATGGGCGATTGGGTGGCATGAAAGCCGCTGACAGCACCGCAGGCAATGGTTATGAACATCAGAGGCCACAGAGGCAGATTCTGCGGGTTGATATTTGTTAAAGTTCTCTGGGGATAGAAACCATAGCCCTTGACAATCAACATGACGATCAAACCCACAGCCATGAAGATGAGCACCGCACCGAACACAGGATAGATGCGACCAATAATCTTATCTATGGGCAAGATGGTAGCAACAAAATAATAGGCAATGATGACGGCAATCCAGATGGCCTTGTCAATGTCAGTCAGACTGCCCAGCAGAGCCGCTGGACCCAGAAAAAAGACCACTCCCACCAGAATGAGCAGCACCACTGAAAAGCCCCGCATAAACTGCTTGATGCCATTGCCCAGATTGTAGCCCACCACATCGGGAATACTCTCCCCGTTGTGGCGCACAGACAGCATGCCGGAGAAGTAATCGTGGACGGCTCCGCCAAAAATACAGCCAAAAACAATCCAGATCAAAGCCGAGGGCCCGTAAAGTGCCCCCAGAATAGGCCCATAGATAGGTCCCAGGCCGGCAATGTTGAGCAGCTGGATCAGAAATATTTTCCAGGGCGGCAGCATCATGTAGTCCACCCCGTCTGCCATGATCTCGGCAGGGGTCTGGCGAGATGCATCCGCACCAAACATGCGGTCAATAATGCTGCCGTATATGAAAAAACCAAGGATCAATGCACCTACACTGGCAAAAAATAAAAGCATCCAGACCTCCCTCTTCAACCTCAGCTGGCAGACATCAAGCCCCTCTCATCACTCCTTTTCTTACTTTGGCAGAATCACCTCTGCCCCTGGCATCCTGGCTTTGGAATTCAGAGAAACGATGCTCTCATGAAACTGAAATTGGACTCCTCATCGTGTTCCTCAGCAGAATGGTCTTGAAGCCGGTACCATCCCGCCCCGCCTCCGTTTTCCTGAGCTTGGGGGCCATATTAGATGCCCCTGCCAGATATCTTTGTCAAAGCGTGTCCCCTGAGGGCTCGGCCACTTTTCCGCTTTGATTGCTGTCCGTCACCTGTTGCTCAGAGGTCTCGGGTTCATTCGGGCTTTTCTTGTCTTCGCTGCTCTTCTTTGCCTCGCCTGCCTTCCTCAAGATCACGAACTCGCCCTGGGATCCGGTAAACAACCCCTTCTCCGGCCCCTCCTCCCGGTGGTTGCGAGACTGGTAAGGCTCAACCCCGGCACAGCCTGCCATGACAACTGCAAGCAGCAGCAGGACTGCCAGCCAGCAAACTTTGCGGCCATATCCTTTACATATACGCATCAGAACTTGACCCTTGCCCCGATGGTGCCCACTTTCATACTCTGGACACTGGGGGCGGCATCTCGCGAAAGCGAGTACAGCCGGTACTGCAGGAAAACCTCGGTACCGTAGTTCTCAAATTGCTGCACCACTGCTCCGCCGATGGAATAGCCGTCATCCCTGCCAGTAGGCAGATTCACCGAACGGGTGTAGTCGAGACCAAAAGCGGTCTGACCTACGGGAAAAAACTGCGTCAGCCAGCCGCCCTTGACGTAAAAGTTCGAGGCATCACCCTGGTGGTCCCGCCCCCGCTGACCAGCAGACAGGGTCAGGTTCAGCCCGCTGGCCTCGTGCAGAACTGAAAACGAACCGTCCACAATGAGGTCGGTGTTGCTCTTGTTGGGATCGGATATTGCTGCCGCAGCCACCGCTTTGAAGCCCAGGGCCTGACCTCCCCACCACAGCGAAGCATCCCAGCGCTGGTTGCTGACCAGCCCTCCCTGCAGATGGAAACCCCACAAAGTGGGCGTGTCATAACGCACCCGGTTCTGACGGCTCAGCCCGTCCAGATCCTTGAACGCATCGGAAACCGAAATGCTGGTCAACTTATCCCCACGGTTTTGCCGAAACAACATGCCCCCGGCAATGTCGGCAATGCCAGCGTATTGAACCACGTCGGTTCTGGACAGATCTAGCTCAGCTGCGTTGTTGGAGGCCGTATCGCCCCTGCCAAAGTAAAGCTTGCCGAAACGTTTGCTGGCCAGGGAAAGATCCGCCCAGCGCACATTGAAAAAATCACCGGAATTTTCACTGTTCTGACTGACCTCGCCCGATTCATTGGAGTTCATTGCCATCTCCAACCGTGAACCGAGCAACAAGTCGTCGCTAGCCTTTGCCGTGCCTACAAAACGCACCCGCGTGTTGCTGGAGTCATTGTCCACGAAATAACCCGTGGTGTTCTTGCCGTCATCGATCACATTCACCGCCCGGTTGATCTGACCGGAGATGGCAAGCTTCACCCGCGCCTGGCCTGAGGTGACCGCCCTGTCCACAGGCTGGACCGCTACCACCGCATGCCTGGCCGCTACAGCCGCTTGCTCCGCAGCGGACTTGGCCTCAGAAGCCTGGTCTTGCGCCTCGGCGGCTGTTTGCTTCAACTGGTCCAATTGCTGCTGCAGCGATTCCAACTGCTTCTGCTGTTCCCTGATCAGACGTTCCAGTCTTTCAATCGTCTTGGAGTCTACGGTTGCCTCCCCAGCTGCAACCATACCCACAAAAGATCCCTGAACTCCAAGCATTAGCCCGACAAAAATAATAGCGAATGCTTTCAGTTTTTTCGCCACCTGAACCTCCTTTCTCCCTCCTGCTCAGGTTTCTCACCTCGATGAAGTTGTTACAGTCAGTTCTTCTCCCTCCTCAGGCGGATCCATGACATTTCATGGCAGAACTTTTCATGGCGAAAACACGAAAACTGATGGAATCGTAAAAACCTCTGGCTAAATTATGGTCTTAAAATTATTGATAAAAATGACATTTTTTCCTTGACACTCCTTCTGGCTCTGCTATGATAACTGCTTGATATTTTGGAACTTACTCTCTCCAGGAG